>JAZBPC010000130.1:0-7839 GCA_036351455.1 Desulfuromusa sp. | reverse complement strand
CTCCAGTTCCCGAACCAGCAACCATGGTTCTACTTGGTTCCGGCTTAGTTGGCCTGGCTCTCTACAGAAGAAAAATGAAGAAATAGAATTCCAGAGAAGAACTATTGAAAAAAAAGGGAGAACCATTAAGTTGGTCCTCCCTTTTTTATTGAATCTTTTGTTGCTGTGACAAACGTAGCCGCAAACATAAAAAAGCCACCTGTAACTGATTCGTTACGGGTGGCTTTAATTTTAAGAACGTTTCGCTAGAAGAAAACATCAGGCAATCGGCAACGGCGCCTCGGTGAAACGCTGAATAAATTTTTCAAGTTTGCTTAATTTTTCCGGCTCTAATTCTTTAAAACGGATGCTACCGCGGCGAACAGGAACAATATTGTCGCGCAGGCAATGATCGGAAATTGTTTTGATGGGGATGTCATCAACAATCAATTGTTCATTATGGTAGAGGCTGACCTTTTTAACGTCAGACCGTTTTAGTTTCTGCCCAAGGTAGCGAAAAGAAAGACCGCCTTCGCTGATATCCATAATGTGGTAAGGGAGAGATTCTGGTCCACGATTGACCAGAACCAGTGCGCGATCTGTGGCTTTAAAGCGCTGGTAGGATCTTACCGGACTATACTGAACACGACTTTCCATTTAGACTCTCCTTTGAATATTTCAAGAGTTTCCCCTCGCGATCTTTATAGCGGCTAATTGTCTCATATTTAAGGGATAATTGCAAATATTGTGCCCCTCCTGTTGCGATGTTCGAGGTTGATCTTTTTCTCTTGAAGCTCGTATCGCCAAACAACTGAAATATAGCTTTATTTCTTCATGGCTATGATTTTAATTGATCATTCGTTTGTGAGAAAGTCATTATAGGTTGATGTCTTGATTTTATGCTATTTTGATAAATGTCGATTTTTCTTACAGACTAAGAAAGATGGAGAAATTGAAAAGGCAACGACAATACATCCTGGGTTTTCTGGCTGTTTTGGGTGCAATATTTTTGTTTATTGGTGGCCCGGACGCAGACTCATTGCGCAGTTTTCGCTATGTTTGGGGTATGGGGCACCTGTTCTGTTTTGCCCTCTGGTCTTATCTCTATGTAAACTGGCGGGAAAGTTTATCATTTAAACGCGCCCTGATCGAAGTTTTGATTCTTGCTATTGTTCTAGGTGGTCTCAGCGAATTAATTCAATCTCAGATTGGGCGTGAGGCTGCCTGGCCAGACTTTGGCAACGACCTTGTCGGCGCCATTGGCGGGCTGGTCCTTTTTTCTCAGTCAAGAAAGATGATATCCCCTTGGCAATTAAAACTTCTCCAGGTTCCCGTTTTACTGTTGGCTGTGTGGAGTTTGTGGCCTGTCGGCAAGGTGATTGTGGATGATGTGGTGAGCTGGAGACAGTTTCCGCTTTTATCCGGATTTGAAACGCCACTTGAGAAAACCCGTTGGGGAGGAAGTGCCAGACGTAAGGTCAGCCATGATGTCTATTTTACGGGAAGTTCATCGTTACAGATTAAGCTGACACGGCAAAGGTACTCGGGGCTTGGGCTCAGGGATTTTCCCCATGACTGGAGTGACTATCGGAGTGTGAGTTTGCAGATTTTTAATCCCGATATGGACTCCTTTACTCTCCACTTCAGAATTCATGATCAGCATCACCGAGAACATAAAAACACCTATAGTGACCGTTTTAATAGCAGTTTTGACATTATCCCTGGTTGGAACCATCTCCAGATTTCTTTAGCACAAGTTGTTGAAGCCCCTAAGACCCGGAGGATGGATATGAACAAGATCGCCGGGATGGGTTTATTTGTTGGCAAGCTGGATCATCCACGAACCATTTACCTTGATGACGTGAAGCTTCTCCCTTAATCTCAAGTCCGTGGTTCAACATTGACATGTCTTCGCGATGGTCTTAGAATCCCACCGCTCAATAAACGCTCTGTAAATGATTTACCTTGTGATAGAGAGGCCGAAAAGATGAAAGTTCTGATTACCGATGAAATTTCCGATAACGGATTGCAGCCACTGATTGAAGATCCCCGTATTCAGATCGATAAAAGGCTGGGTTTGGCAATTCCTGAACTGCATCAAATTATTGGTGATTATGAGGCGATTATTACCCGCAGTGGAACTTTGGTCGATAAGGCTCTGCTTGATCATGCTGATAATCTGAAAATTGTCGCTCGTGCTGGTGTGGGTATCGACAACGTTGATGTTGATGCAGCCAGCAGCAAAGGGATCATTGTTGTCAATGCTCCCTACGGTAATGTCAATTCGGCCGCTGAACATACGATGGCTATTATGCTCTCTCTGTTTCGGAATGTATCTGTGGCCAATAGCAGTTTGAAAGGTGGGGATTGGCAGCGTGCACCTTTCACTGGTCGTGAACTGAAGGGGAAAACGGTTGGCATTATTGGTCTGGGAAAAGTTGGTGGTCGGGTCGCCCGACGCTGCCGAGTTTTTGAGGCTGATGTGATTACCTATGACCCCTATATTTCCGAAAAGCGAGCTGATGATTTTGGTGTTAAGCTACTTCCGCTGGAAGATATCATCCGTTTCTCTGACATTATCACTGTTCATACCCCATTAAATGATGAAACGCGTGATATGATCACATCTGAACATTTTGCGGGAATGCAGGATGGTGTGACCATCATCAACTGTGCTCGTGGGGGTATTATCAACGAAGCAGCGATGCTTGAGGCACTGGAAAGTGGCAAGTGCTCGGGAGCGGCGTTTGATGTCTGGAGCCAGGAGCCACCCAAAACTGATGTTTTGAAAAAGTTGATTGCCCACCCCAATATGCTGGTTACACCACACTTGGGGGCGAATACCTTTGAAGCTCAGAAAAATGTTGCCGTTGATGTCAGTAAGGAAATTGTGAACTATATAGATGGTCGACCATTGACAAATGCTGTGAATATCCCCCGTTTTGATCCTGATCAAATGGAGCATATGAAACCCTTTATGCAGCTGGTTTCGATTCTTGGTGACTTTATCTCCCAGTTGGCTCCTCCAAACCCGAATAAAATTACTTTTACTTATAACGGTAAACTGGCCCGTTTTGACTGCGCACCTCTCAGCGTCTGTGGTTTGGCAGCGCTGCTGAATCATTGTTCGGACCAGGAAGTGAATATGGTGAACGCCAGTTTAATTGCCCGAGGAATGGGGATAGAAGTTGAATCCATCCGTTCCACTGAGACCGATTCATTTTCAAATCTGATTACATTGACACTTGAAAGCGCAAAGGGAAGCCGAACAATTGCGGGGACCTTGTTTGAAGGGACTCCCAAGATTGTAAAGATGCGCAACTTTGCTATCGATTTCCGCCCTGAAAGCCATATGCTGGTGATAAATTATCAGGATCGTGCCGGATTGATTGGCAAAATTGGAACAATCCTTGGCGAGGCCAACGTGAATATTGGAAATATGAGCCTTGGGCGGCAGGAAAAAGCTGGAGAGGCGATGGTGGTCTTTTCGGTTGATTCACCGGTGGATGAAGAAACACTGCAAAAGGTAAGCGATGCCGTCTCCCCAAAATTTATCAAAGCCGTTCACATCAACCAACTCTAACGGCTTTGATAGCCTTCGGTTTAAGGGCGGCTTTTGAGCCGCCTTTTTACGTTAATGCTTAAGCCTCATCCAGCAAATAAAGGCAATTCACAAGCAGGGATGATGCCCCGTTCCTCGGCGCGATGGAGCAAGCATTTGACCGCCTCAATCCCCCCTTCTCCCAAATCAATTGAGAAATCATTGACGTATAGCTCAATGTGATTGCGAACGACATTGTCATCTAGTTCCTGAGCATGTTGTTTGATGTAGGTTTGTGGTTCTTGTGAATGATCATATGCATACTCAATGCTCTGGCGCAGAGCCGTATCAATTTTGTTGATCAACGTTGCTCCCAGGGTTCGTTTGGCAAGAATTCCTCCCAGTGGAATTGGATGACCAGTCTCATTTTCCCACCATTGACCCAGATCGAGGATTTGTTTTAAGCCGTGCTGTTGATAGGTAAAGCGTGATTCGTGGATGATAACACCTGCATCAACTTTTCCTTGTTCTACAGCGGTCATAATTTGATCAAAGGGGAGAATCAGAACGTCTTCATAACCTTCAGAGTGAAGTTGTAGCAACAGGTTGGCTGTTGTCAGCTGCCCGGGAATCGCTATTTTTTTCCCCCGCAGCTTTGCCATTGAGGTCATTTGATTGGCAACAACCAGCGGCCCGCATCCCCGTCCCAGTGCTCCACCACTATGCAGTAAGACGTAGTCTTTACGTAGATGACCAAATGCATGATAGGAGATTTTTGTCAGGTCCAGCTGACTTTGCAGTGCGAGTTGATTCAGTGTTTCGACATCTTCAAGTTGTTCGGTGAACATGACTTCTGGACAAGGGACTTTCCCGTGAATCAGGCCATAAAAGATGAATGTATCATTGGGGCATGGTGAATACCCCAGACTCAGCTGTCGCATTTTGCTCCCGATCATTTATGGGTTGGCGGGCCAATTTTCAAGTAGCTCCAGGACTCCCAGTTGTGCTGCCTCTGAACCACGAGTTATATCCCATTGCTGTGGCTCACGAGTCCCGGTTGGGTTTGAAATACCACGGAGTTCCAAAAGGGGAATCTTGAATTCTGCGCAAACCTGTGCCGCTGCTGCTCCTTCCATATTTTCACAAATGCCACCAGTCCGTTGTTGTAAATCAATACTTGAATCCGTGGTGCCACTACAGCAATTGATGGTGACGAACGGACCATGAGCAACATTCGGTAGAACGTCTTGTGCCCAGGAGAGGAGATCAGGATCGAGGGCAATTGATTGCTGTATCGCTGGTGCCAGTTGTTCATTTTGTGGAATATCAAGTTGGCACAGGGGAATGAATTTTTCTGCGGTAGCTACCCCCAAGTCGCCAAAAATTTCAACGTCAGCCAAAGCGAGATCTCCAATTTGAAGACCGCTGTCAGGGTAGCATCCACCACAACCACAAAGAAGAACAGCTGAAGGAGTGTGTGTACCTAAAATTCGAGTCAACTGTATTGCCATGTTGACCTGACCAATTCCTCCGTGGCATAGGAGTATTTCCTGGCCGTGTAAATTTCCGCTAAAAATTTTGACTGATCCGCACATAAGAGATTGTTTTTTGGCCATGTTTTGATGCAGAAGTTTTGTTTCCAGGGGGGTTGCAGCAAGAATTATTAACATATCAACCCTTAAACCAGCCTTGACGAATCAAGTCGCGGCGCAAGTCTGTTCCCTGCTTGCGTACGATCCCATGATACCAGAATCGCTTTTGCGTCAAGCCTATCTCTGTAGGGGGATCAAGACGTTTACGGCGGTCCGTGAGGATTTTTTTAAAGGCAATGTCAGGTTCTGAAATGATAGAAACAATTTTATCAGCTAAAGGTTTTGGAGCGATCTCTATGACCAGTTGAATCGTGTCACGGATGAGCAGTCCTTGTTTATATTCCGACAGGTCGCCATCAAAAGTGTGTTCACATTCAGTCACAAAGTCGCTCCAGTCGAGCAACAATCCGCCAAACTCAACTTCGGCCAACTCATGGTCAGGCAGTTTTGATTTGATGACTTCTTCAATCTGTAGCTGTTCTTTGCGCGTCAGAAAAAATGATAAACCTTCTTCAACCTGATACATGTCGAGCTGCTCAATCAGTTCCCGGCAAAAAATAGTTGCATCCAGTTCAAAATTGCTGAAAGAGTGAAGCGATTCCGGGAGCTGTTGTTGCGGTAATCCAAGTAGGGAAAGGTGATCATGCCCAAAATCAGCTGGGAGAACCAGAGTCTTGCCGTATGAAATTTCATGCTGATGGAGAAAGGTGCTCAAGCGGAGATGGTTATCGGTAAAGAATGTCAGGACTTTTTCCTCAGAATAAAAGAATTCCAGCCCTTTGCGATTGTTGGCTATACCAAAGCCTACAAAGCCATCATGAATCATCCGCGAGAGATATGGGGTAATGTTTCTCAGAATATAGTCTGTTGAGAGATAGGGCGAGTAAAAGACCGATGGTATCGGTCGCCCATTATCCCCACTTGGTCGTGAAAGAAAGTTTTCCTCTGGATAGTATTCAAGGATAAAAAAGGATTCATCGGGAAGAAAGCCAGAAAAGTGATTAAAGATAGAATCTATTTTATCGACAGTTGCGATAGCAGTGAAACGATACGCATTCTCACAATCTTCCAGCAGTGAATACTCGTAACCCTCAAAGGGTTGAACGCTGCCGCTGTTTTTTTCCCAGCGCCGGATTCCCGCAGGAAATTTAAGCAAATTCGACAAGTTAGAATCCTTCTAAAGAGACTATTTCCTATTTCCAGATAGACAATATTTATAGTGAGATAAGTAGATGATTTTTGCTGTCAAGTCAACAGAAGTGGCGGTTCATTTAGATAAAGATGAGATTATTTTAAAATTTAATGATTAGCTTCTTGATATGAGTCTTTTTAAATGTTATACAGACTCTCTGAATTATTATTCATAAAAGGAGTGCCACATGCTTGGTCCCCAATCATCTCTGGTTATGTATGATGAAGAGTACCAGAGGATTCTGTTGTTATTAGAAAGGCTGTTGCGTGAATCAAACTCGAAAGTTATTTTTCTGGTTGATAAAAATGGACAGCTGATTGCCGCAACAGGTGAAACTGCTAATCTGGATACGACCAGCCTTGCGTCCTTGACTGCTGGTAATATTGCCGCCACAGGTGGTTTGGCTAAGCTTATTGGCGAAAAAGAGTTCTCGATTTTGTTTCATGAGGGCGAGAAGGATAATATTCATATTTCCATTATTGGTGGGCGGGTTATTCTTGTTGTCATTTTTGACCAGCGGAGCTCTCTTGGTTTAGTCCGCTTGCGGGTTAAGAAGGCTAGCAAGGACCTTGCTCTCGTCCTTGAAGATCTGGTGAACAAAACGGAGAAAGAGTCTATTTCCAGTAATACTCCCAGTCCCTTTGCAGAAATTACAGACGACGATATTGACAATCTTTTCAACTAATCGGGGTTTAGTAGATGTCTTTTATAAATTACGCATCGCGGGAGATTAACTGTAAGATTGTCTATTATGGTCCAGGCCTATGTGGAAAAACGACAAATCTACAGTTTATCTATAATAAAACGGCAGAAGAATCAAAAGGAAAAATGATCTCTTTAGCCACTGAGACTGAGCGCACCCTGTTTTTTGATTTTCTTCCTCTGGCCTTAGGGGAGATTCGTGGTTTCAAGACCCGCTTTCATCTCTATACCGTTCCTGGGCAAGTTTTCTATGATGCTTCTCGCAAATTGATTCTTAAGGGCGTTGATGGCGTCGTGTTTGTTGCTGATTCACAGGAAGAGCGACTTGATGCCAACATAGAAAGTCTGGAAAATCTTAAAGATAACCTGGAAGAGCAAGGATTTGATCTGGAAAAAATTCCTTTTGTTATCCAGTATAACAAGCGTGATCTTCCAAATGTCAGTTCAGTTGAAGAGTTGAGCTCACTGTTAAATCCACGCAAAGTTCCTGAATTAGAAGGCTGTGCCATGAGCGGTGAAGGTGTATTTGAAACCCTCAAGGCGGTCGCCAAACTTGTACTCAATGATTTAAAAAAAGGTGGTTAAAAGATCCGCCTAAAAAAGGCTTGACAGAGCAGGGGCAATTTTCTATATTTCCCCACCGCAACACACTATTCCCTTTTAGCTCAGTTGGTAGAGCATCTGACTGTTAATCAGATTGTCGCTGGTTCGAGCCCAGCAAAGGGAGCCATACAAATCAGGGACTTACGGCAATGAGCTGTGAGTCCCTTTTTAGTTTAGTGTTCTTGGGTACGTACCAGGTACGTATTTTTTCTTTCTACCTCGTAAAATTG
>JAZBPC010000129.1:0-64500 GCA_036351455.1 Desulfuromusa sp. | reverse complement strand
GTGTGAGATGGCTTTTGACTTCGGTTCAAAGCACTTATTTCTCTTCTGCTGATACCTTCAACCGATCACCCCGAGCAACTTGAATTAAGTGGATAACCAATAAAATTTGTTTAAAATTTAATCAGAGTGCCTATTTCAGCGGCACAATAAAAGAATCGAGCTCATCCCCAGTGCTTATTTAAGCCACTTCATGACAAGGCATGCTCCTTGCTCATACTTTGCAATAATATTGAACCGGCATGGTGCCGGTGTCGGCTACGCGAGCCCTGAATGTCATCTGCTTTACGACGTTCAGGGTTTTCTTTTAGGAGCTCATCATGGAAAAGCAGCAAACCCAAAAAGTGATTATTGCCGATACCACTTTGCGCGATGGGGAACAAACAGCGGGAGTCGTTTTCAGCCCGGGAGAACGGCAGAATATTGCCCGGATGCTTGACGGAATCGGTGTCCAGGAGCTCGAATGCGGAATACCTGCCATGGGAAAAACAGAACAGAGATCCATCCGCCAGTTGGTCGATCTGGGGCTGAAAACCCGGCTGATGACCTGGAATCGTGCTTTGATCTCCGATATTCAAGCTTCCATTGATTGCGGAGTTTCCGCAGTCGATATTTCTCTATCCCTGTCGGATATCCATATTGAACATAAGTTGAAAAAGAACCGCAAGTGGGTCAAGGAACAATTGAAGACGGCCCTTGCCTTTGCCAAACGCCATCAGCTCTACGTTTCGGTTGGTGGTGAAGATTCCAGCCGGGCCGATATGGATTTTATCACCGAACTTTTACATATCGCCGAACAGGAAGGCGCCGACCGTTTTCGCTATTGCGACACATTGGGCATTCTCAATCCGTTGACAATCTTTGCTCAGGTGCAACGACTGGCACAGGCAACAAGTCTCGATCTTGAAGTTCACACCCATAACGATCTCGGTATGGCAACCGCCAATGCTATCGCTGGAATTAAAGCTGGTGCCTGTTTTGCCAGCACCACCGTCAACGGCCTTGGTGAGCGGGCAGGAAATGCAGCTTTGGAAGAAGTGGTCATGGCTCTCAAGCATACTTGCGCCATTGACCCAGGAATCGACACAAGCAGATTTGCCGAACTTTCCCGTTATGTCGGTCACGCCAGTTCGCGTCCGGTTTCTCCATGGAAAGCGGTCGTCGGAGAGCGGGTTTTTTCCCATGAGTCTGGTCTACATACCGATGGCGTACTAAAAAATCCAGAGAACTATGAAGGCTTCAACCCTGCCGAAGTCGGCTTGCAGCGCTATCTGGTTCTTGGCAAGCACTCGGGTCGACATGGCCTGGAACAAAAATTGCGAAAATTAAATCTTGAACTCAACCATCTGGATATCGATTTACTCCTCTCCAAAGTTCGTGATTTCTCGGACAAGCAGAAAAGATCTTTAAACGATCAGGATTTACTCGATATCTGCTGTGCCCACTGAAGGATTTAAAATGGTTATCAAGCCTATCAATAACGACGATTGGGACACTTTCTATTCATGGGCTGAAAATGAAGAATGGACGATTTCTTTTCAAGAACAACGCCTCTTCCAGAATCAGTGGCGACCCAGCTTTTTTGCTTTGTGGGAGCACGGGTCCTGTTGCGGATTTATCTCTGTGGTCATTTATAAAACCAGTGGCTGGATCGGCAACCTGCTGGTACAGCCATCAAAACGTGGCAATGGTTACGGTTCAATGCTCTTTGACTTCGCCATGGAAAGGCTAGAGGAAATTCAGTTGGAGCGGATCTGGCTCACAGCTTCAACCCAGGGAGCACCCATGTATCGCAAGCGGGGTTTTGTTAACGTTGATCAAATTATCCGTTGGACTGGACTGGGATCAGGGCAGCAAAGCAAAGGCACTTCAGCCACAGTGACAGAGCTCATTGAACTTGATCACCACTGCTGGGAAGAATCCAGACGCCCGATGCTCATTCTACTTGCAGATGACGGTATCATTCTAAAAGAAGAAAAGAGTATGGCACTATTGCAACCCGGTCCTGACTTCTGGCAGGTCGGCCCATGGCTGACTTCTCAGCCTGACACTCAAGAAGCGCGCCACCTGCTGGCTGAAGCCATCCAGAAAACTCCTAAAGAGACTCCTCTGGTTATGGATATGCTCGCATCTTCAGGCCTGGATCTTTTGCTGCATCAGCAGGGTTTTAAAACAAAAGGTCAAAATGAATTGATGTGCAAGAGTCGGGAACCAGTAGAAAATTTAACTGGAGTAACGGCGCTGGCCAGTCTTGGGAGCATTGGTTGATACTCCATTTGGAGGGAATTACCCTACAGATAACTTCTCCCACCGACATAGGTTTTCTTGAAGAAGCTGTTTGACAGGCTTGCGACCCGGACAGTTTTTCCGGTTCGCGGAGCATGAATAAACTGACCGTTACCAATATACATTCCCACGTGGGTAACCCGTTTTCCCCCTTTGGTGGCAAAGAATACCAAGTCCCCTTTTTTCAGATTCTTTTTTGCTACGCTACGACCAGCTTTATATTGCATGCGCGAATTACGCGGCAAATCCAAACCATTTAATCGATAACTGACCATTGTCAGTCCGCTACAATCAAATCCATTATTGCGATCTTCCCCCCCCCAACGGTAGGGAACACCCAGAAATCTCTGTGCTGTCACAACCAGTTCTGTCCGCAGGTCGCCCTGACCACTGCGTTGGATTCTGGCAGCGGCATAATCTTCAGGAATAACAATAAAAAAACCACCGATAATACCCTGCGATTGCAGTCTCTCAGCTTCAGTACGGGCGGCAGCGTACTGTTTATGATTACCAAAGCGAACCTTGTAGAACCCCGATTCATGGAGAAAATAATAGGCATCAACCCCATGCTGCGCTAACGATTGTTCCAGCCTGACAGCGTTTTCAAGCTGCGTAAAAGCTCCAACCTGAATTGAAAAACCCATTTTCAATAATGAGTCAGAAAGCGGTTCAGTCTGTTGCAGTATCTCAGCAATTGGATCTGGAGCAGAAGTCGTGGCTGTTCTTGGTCGCGAGGAAGGGGCACAAGAAACAAGGAGAGATAATATCAGCCCAAAGGCAAGCAGGTTGAAAAATTGACGCATCAGTAGCCACTGTACAGATCGTGGGTTGGTGTATTCATCTGCAGGTCTCAAGGGAGCTTGTTACGCAAGGGCCTGGCAAAAAAGAATAACAATAACACCAGACAAACCGCAAAATACCAACTAAACCATGGAAGAGAATCAACAAAGACAATATTTTTAATAGTTTCCTCAACTAATTCCCCCTGTTCAGAGCTAATCTGCCCACGCAGACGAGCTAACAGGAGCGAATAAAGAATGCCAATTCCTCCATAGCCCAGATTTAAAAATAACCCCTTAAAGCTGAGAACGGTGGCGCGTCTCTCCGAACTGGTTGCCTGATTCAGGTAATGGCTGAGAAAAAAACCAACAAAATAGAGAGTACTGAATAAAATCAATGCAGGAAAAATCCCGATCTTTGGCCAGACCAGAGACATGCCCATTAATCCAAACAGAATCAAACCTGCGGTGAACAACAGATTAAAAAGGGCAGACCGTTTTACACTTAATCGGCGGGCTATCCCCGGGATGAAAAAACCGAAGACAGCCACCACCGAACCAAGAACACCAAACCACGCTTCAGGAATTTCAATGATACGATAATACTGACTGGCCATAGTGACAATCATCCGAGCGACACTATCATAAAGGAGACCAAACAGCATCAACCCGAGCACAAAAGGGGTTCTGAAAATCCAGCGCCCCGCCTCCCAGACAAGACGAAAAGATTCATTGATCGCCTGACGGCTCTGATGCCTGGTTTTTTTCTCTATACCAGTGACCTCATGCATCCGCAAGGTTGTCAGCAGAACCAGAATTGCTGTGATCAGAGTGAAGTAAATTGGCAGACGCAATGTCTCTTCTTGAGTTATGGTCATCCCGAGTCCCAGAAGGTCGGCCCCTTTTTGCATCAATTGAGGATCATAGATCACACCACCCAAGGTCATGGCAATGAAAAATCCGACAGCTTGGACCTGCACCTGCCGCTCCAGAACCCGGCCCCAATCATCAATATTTCCTTCTTGTTGCAGGCTATCATAGGCGAGCGCCTCGTCAGCTCCACTCGCAGCGGCTTCAGCCATGCCACTCAAAATCCGGTTGAGGACAAATACCCAAAACAGCAATGTCAGATTCGTACGCGGGACAAAAGCCCAGATAGCAACTTCAATCACCATGAGAGAGCCGGCAAAGACAACCAAATTGCGGCGACCAATGGTATCAGCCAGCGCGCCTGAAGGAACTTCACAAAGGACTATTGTGGCTGCCCAGACAGCGTTGAGGATGGCAAATTGTGACAGCGTCAGACCAAAATCGAGAAACAGTATGGAAAAAACCGGATAGTAGAACCGGGCATTGAACAACACCCGGAAAAGAATGAACATCCGCACATTGTGTATTTGAAAAGGAGATCGACCGTTTTCGTTCATGTCATTTTCAGCTTGCTGTGCAACCATGTAGAGAAGGAGAAAAAGATTTTCTCAATATTAAAAAAGCTCTGCAGCGTAGAGAACCTTTTAATTCTTGAGCATATTCAATTGGAAATGTTGACTCAAAGATCCTTGAAATGATTTCACCACTTCCAGAGCGAGTTTCAAACGACCTTTTTCGACTCGATCCAGCGAACCCGGATTAATGTAGTTCGTAATCTCCCGCCCTGCTGCGGCAGAATTCACCTGACCACGCAGGCGCATAAAAGTTAACAAATTAAAACTGGCTTCAATATCGCTGACCTGGGCCGGACTGAGGATATCTTTCTGTTGCAGAACAGCCAGTCGTTCATGGGTCGTCCCACCAAGCATTCCGGCACTTAACGCGAGGATTTTAACTCCTTCAGTGAGTGCAAAAATACCCGCTTTTTTAAGATCCAAGCTGCCAAGATGAGTTCCGGACGATTCAACCTTGATCTGACCAAACATCCCTAAAGGAGAGGGAAAACGGCAGACATTTTGTGCCATCCGGGCGAGAAAAATGGAATTTTCCTCAGCAACTGCAACGATGTACTCTTTCAGTTGAACTTCTAGCGTCGGGTCTCCGCAAAGAGTCCTCATATCGGAGAACATGCTGAAGTTGAGGATATTCTGACCACTAGGTGAACCCACCCAGCTATCGATAGCCCTTTTCCAATCAGCAAGGCTACGGCGCCAAAACTCATTTCTGGCCATGATCCCACCAGGACATTCGGGGACGCCAATTTCAATCAAAGCATCGATAAGAACATGCGAAAACGCCTCGATATCAGCAATGTCATCACTACTGGTACCATCAGCAATAATGATCGCATTATCTTGATCGGTTTTCAGAGTTTGTTCCCGGCGCCCTTCACTACCAAGAACCATAAAAGCACTGTTTTTGCCCATCTCTTTGAAGCGACCCTGCTTTAATAAACCGACCAGTTGGGATGTAATTTGATCGTTTATCAATGAAATCATCTGCACCAGGTCATTGGTACGCACCCCATTACGACTGAGAAAAACCACCAGCTGCTCGCTGTCATGATGAATTTTTTTCAGATCAGCTATAGATTCAGCTGCATCAACAGCTTGTAACAAGCGTTGCGGCGAGCGGTCCTGCAAACGGATAATGTCGGATTCATTAATCAGTCCAACCAAGGTTTTTTTCGTATCGACCACTCCAACACGGTGGATACGATTACGTGACATCTGGTACAGTACTTCAAACAGGGTATCATCTTCCTGAACGGAGATAACAGGAGTGGTCATCACTGTCTTGACTTTAGCAATCAATGGATCCAGCCCGCCAGCAACCACTTTGTTACGCAAATCACGGTCAGTCATAATACCGATAGGCTGGAGGTTATCATCACAGGCAATAAGACTTGAAACGCTTTCATCTCGCATCATTTCAGCTGCAGCCATTACGGTATCATTGACATTGCAAGTAATCAGCTGACGACGACAGTAATCTTTAACCGGCAAAAAAAATGTTGCTTCGTCTGACATTCGGGATCTCCTTGCAGGAATAATGGTTGCTGGTAGGATTCTACACTTATGCTTTCACCTGTCAATTATTTCTGCTACATACTCCTGTAAGTAAAAAACTTCCCGGTGTAGTGGCTTGACATACACATTCAAATACTCATATATAGAAAGGAACTTTAAGGAGTCTTTTATATGTTGAAAAATCTCATCCTTTTGATGGCAATCATAACCATATTCGGTTGTTCGCAAGAGCAACCAACCCAGGCAGCCAAACAGTCAGAGCCAGCACCAACAGAAACAAACACAGCTCAAAGAGGCCCCGAAATTGCCCAACATTTGCTGGTTTTCTTTATCAACCCAGATGGTGGACCTTGCAAAATGCAGGAAGACATCCTGAACCAGATGTCTGCCGAACTTGACGGTCAAGTTTTAATTCGTCCGGTAAAAACAACTGTTCAGGCTGATATGGATATCTTTTATGCTTACGGAATTCGGGCTTTACCAACAATTTTGTTAGCTGACTCTTCAGGCAAAGAGATTTCACGCCTCCCACCCGGGGTACATCCGGCCGAAACGATTCGTAACCTGCTCAAACAGATTCCAGGGAAATAGCCAAATGACGCCTCTTGATTTAAGTATCACAACCATGGCAATGACAGTTTTTGCGGGAATTGCCAGTATTGCATCTCCTTGTGTCCTGCCCGTTGTCCCCATTATTGTGGCTGGGACAGAAAAGGATCATAAGCATCGACCCCTTCTGATCGTCCTGGGCCTAAGCCTGAGCTTTATGGCAATGGGGCTGATGACTTCACTCTTTGGCGGCGCGATTTCCGGAGTCATGCCACTGCTGGAAAAAGCAGCGGGTATCCTCATCATCCTGTTTGGTGTGCTGATGCTGTTTGATATCAATCTTTTCAAAAAGCTGACCTTTTTTTCCAACATTCAAAATCACAGTCAGGGTCGTTGGTCCGGGTTGATCATGGGTTTGACTTTAGGATTGGTCTGGATCCCCTGTGTCGGACCAATGCTTGCGGGGGTGCTGACCCTGGTTGCCACCGACGGCAGACTCTCCACCGGCATTATCTTATTAGCCTTCTATTCTCTTGGTTTCGCGATCCCGATGTTACTTCTGGGCTATGCTTCACAATCAGTTCGACAGAAGATCAAACAGGCGAATGCTCACCCCCTTGTCATTCGATTCCTCAGTGGAGGACTCTTGATTATTTTTGGCGTTCTCATCCTCACCAAAGGGATGCTCAGCTTCGGCGGCTTGTTCTAATGCACCAGCCTTGAAGGCATGTATTCAAGCCTCCGACAGCTCTCATCCCCCAATTTGCGCCATGGAAAATGGGGAATGGCCCCCGGACGGTGAATTCAATGTATGACAAGCAGGTTTATCATTGACCAAATGTTTTAATTTACTGGCCACCTGAACAGTATTTCCTGGTATCAGTAACGGCTTTAAATCAAATTCATGATCTGAAAACAGGCAGGTTCTAACGGTCCCCGAAGCCGTAATACGGATTCGGTTACAATTCTGGCAAAAGTGACCTGACATAGGGGAAATCACACCGATATGTCCTTTTGCTCCGGCAATGGCAAATTCTTCTGCTGGCCCTGCCAGAGCTCCACGCTCAACGGGATGCAGGCAATAATTGTCGTGCAGACACTGTAAGATTTCTTTGCTGGGAACAACCAGGGAACGCCAACTTTTATCTTTCAGGGTGGGCATATATTCAATGAAGCGGACGGTGCAATCATGGTCCTGCGTGAGCTTGGCAAAGTCCAAAATTTCATTATCATTAAAACCACGCATGACCACCATATTGATTTTGTAAGACAGTTTAGCTTTTTCTGCAGCAGCGATTCCAGCCAACACTTTAGGGAGCAAATCCCGTCGGGTTAACTGGGAAAACATCCCGGGCTGCAGAGAATCAAGGCTGATATTAAGACGTTGCACCCCCACATCTTTTAACCCCTGAGCCATCTCAGAAAGAAGCACTCCGTTAGTCGTTAAAACCAGTTGCTTCAGCCCGGAAATTTTCGCCAACTGTTCAAGAAATGAAAGAATGCCGGCTCTCACCAGAGGTTCACCACCAGTCACCCGGATTTTTTCAATTCCCAGAGAAACAGCTGCCTCAGCAATGAGTAAGAATTGTTCATACCTCAATATCTCAGCATGACCAACCTTTTCAACCCCGTCAGCAGGCATACAATAGACGCAACGCATATTGCAGCGATCGGTTATTGACAAGCGTAAATAGTTTATTTTTCTACCAAAAGTGTCATCTAAGCGCATAAAAACTATAGCTGTCCTCTCTTGTCGGTAATGACTGAAGCTTAGAATATAAACTTCTTGTTGTAAAAGCAAAAGCTGTTATAATTCTAAGTGCTGTAAAAACTGAGGGTTGCCTCTGACCTGCCGCAAAATTCGTCTCAGAAAATCCTCTGTTTATTGCTTACCACCATCACCTTTATTCACCAAGGAGGAAAATTATGCAGAAACTGATCCGCATCGAACCGTCGAAGTGTATCGGTTGCAAAACCTGCGAGTTGGCTTGTTCTTTCAAGCACACCGGAGAATTTGCTCCCAGTCGTTCACGCATCTACAACGAAGTGTTTCTCGACGAAGCCAAATTTATTACTGTCACCTGTATGCAGTGTGATGATCCCTGGTGTATTAAAGCGTGTCCTAAATCTGCTATCAGCAAAGAGATGCCATCCGGCGTTGTTGTTGTCGACAAAGATCGTTGTGTTGGCTGCCGTACTTGTGTCAGTGCCTGCCCGTTTGGAATGATCAAATATGTGGCCTCCCTTGGCAAAGTTGACAAATGTGATCTTTGTGGCGGGGACACCCCGGAGTGCGTAGCCTTTTGCCCAACCGGTTGCCTGACTTTGGAAGAAGAGGACAAGCCGCTGCGGCAAAAAGTGCTGCGTTTCGTTAATGCAATGAAAGACGGACAGATGGAGGCGTGATATGAGTAGATTCGATCTCAAAGGATGGCAGGGGAAGCTGTTACGCGTCGACCTGACCGCTGGAACCTGCAAAGATGAAGTTCTCAACGAACAGTGGGCAAAAGAATATCTGGGTGGACGTGGCTTAGGAACTAAATATTTTGTTGAAGAAGTTGCTGCGGATGTTGACCCCTTTTCAGCTGACAATAAGTTAATTCTGGCAGCCGGGCCACTAACAGGGACCTATGGTGCTGCAAATGGTCGCTACATGGTCATTACCAAATCACCGCTGTCTGGGACTATCTCCAGTTCAAATTCGGGAGGATATTTTCCCTCTGAACTCCGCTATGCCGGCTACGACATGATTATTTTTGAAGGTAAAGCAGAGTATCCTTCTTATTTACAAATTCATAATGATAAAGCGCAACTGGTGGGTGCTGTTCATCTTTGGGGTAAGTCAACTCAAGCGACCGAAGATCAAATCCTCGCTGAGTTTCACGGTGACGCCAAGGTTGCTTGCATTGGTCCAGCCGGAGAGAATCTGGTCAGCTTTGCGGCAATCATCAATGATAAACACCGTGCCGCTGGACGCTCCGGAATTGGTGCCGTCATGGGGAGTAAAAATCTCAAAGCCATAGCTGTGCGTGGAACAGGTGGGGTTAAGATTGCCGATCCGGCTGCCTATCGTGAAGCGGCTCTTGAAGCCTACGGCATGCTCAAGCAAAATCCTGTCTCCGGCGAAGGACTCCCAGCTCTCGGCACCCCGGTTCTGGTCAATGTCATTAATCAACTAGGCGCCTTACCCACGCGCAACTTTCAAAAAGACACCTTTGATGGGGCCGAGGCCATTTCTGGCGAAACGCTGGCCTCAACTTATCTGAAACGAAACAAAGGCTGTATGGGCTGTATTATCGGCTGTGGCCGAGTCACTGGTTTATCTGGATCCCGTTTTGGCGGTGATGGGGAAGGACCAGAATATGAAAGTATCTTCTCCCTCGGTTCTGCCTGCGGCGTCGATGACTTGGCGGCCATTACCAAAGCTAACTATATCTGCAACGAATACGGCATGGATACCATCAGTGTCGGTGCAACAGTCGCTTGCGCCATGGAATTAGCAGAAAAAGGGTTGGTCAGCGAAGAAGAGGTCGGGATGACTCTTCGCTTTGGGGATGCTGATGCGATGGTAAAACTTGTCGAAATGACAGCCAAGCGGGAAGGATTTGGTGAAAAACTTGCTATGGGTTCTTACCGTCTGGCGGAAAGTTATGGGGCCCCGGAACTCTCAATGTCGGTAAAGAAACTGGAATTCCCCGCTTACGATGGCCGCGGGATTCAAGGAATCGGCTTGAACTACGCGACCAGTAATCGCGGCGCCTGTCATGTCCGCGGTTATATGATTTCTCCAGAAGTTCTCGGATTGCCCGAGAAACTGGATCCACAGGCAACTGAAGGTAAAGCAGTCTGGACCAAAATCTTTCAGGATTTTACCGCAGCCGTTGATTCTTCTGGTGTTTGCCTGTTTACAACGTTTGCCATTGGTGCACCACAGTTTGCCAATTTTTGTACCGCTGCAACTGGAGCTGAGTTCACCGAGGAAACGATCCTGCAAATAGGTGAGCGGGTCTATAATATGGAACGACTTTTCAACCTTAAGGCAGGAATCGATCCCTCTCAGGACACCTTGCCGAAGAGAATTCTGGAAGAGCCGATTGTAGATGGACCACTCAAGGGTGAGGTCAGCAAGCTGAGTGAAATGCTACCTGAATATTACCAGCAACGCGGGTGGAGTCCTGAAGGAATTCCAACAGATGAGAGACTCCAGGCTCTGGACTTGGCTTAGCATTAAAAGCAACCTGTTACTGCGCTCCGCGGATAAATATTTCGTGGAGTGCGGTTTTTAAATCTAAGACCAACCATCAGGGATAATTGCCATGTCTGAACAGTATGATTTTGTCGTTATCGGTAATAGTGCCGCTGGTTTGCAAGCAATTCGAACTCTTCGCAAGCATGACCAGCTGTCAACAATCGCACTGATTGATCGTGAAGAGCATTCAGCTTATTCTCGTGTCCTGACCCCTTACTATATTGGCGGCCATATTCTCCGTAAGGGGTTAGATATTGTCGATCACTCCTTCTATCAACAATTAGGGGTCACCCCTTTATTGGGGCAAGCAGTGACCTCAATTGACCCGGAAAAACATTCTCTGGAACTTGCCGATGGTAGCAAAATTGGCTTTAAGAAACTCCTGCTGGCAACAGGTGCGGAAGCTCGAACCCTCCCTGGTTCCACACGACGTGCCAGTGTCCTTCGCCATATAGATGATGCTGAAAAGCTGTTCACCCTTTTCCAGGGGATCAAAAGCGTTACTGCCGTCGGCGCTGGGCTGGTCAGCTTACCTCTGCTGTCACACGCATCTGAACATGCTGAAAAGCACCTTGTTGTTGGTTCCAACCGTATTTTTAGCCAGGTTGTAGATGTAGAGACGTCAGCTATTCTGGAAGATCAGTTAAGGGCAAAGGGGCTGAACATACACAAACAAAATGATATTAGTGAAATGGTTGAAGGTGAGCAGTTACAACTAAAATTAAGCAAAGGAAAACAATTGGCCAGTGACCTCCTGATTATTGGCAAAGGAGTCAGCCCAAATACTCATTTAGCCGCTGCAGCAGGGTTGGACGTTGCTCATGGCATCGTCATTAATGATAATTGTCGCAGTAACCATCCAGATGTTTATGCTGCTGGAGATGCTGCAGAAGGCCTGGACTTTATCACCGGAGAAAAAACCATTCAGGGTAACTGGATGACAGCTGTGGAACAGGGAGAAAATGCGGCACTGAACATGCTTGGAATAGAATGTCGTTACCAAGGAAGTTTGAAAAATAATACCACAGAAATTTTTGGCATTGAGGTTGCGGCTATCGGTTATTGCCAAGAAGATGTCGCTGAAGTTATTACCAGTTGGAGTTCTATGACAGGACGTTTCCGTAGAGTTTTCCTTGATGAAAAACAACGCGTTGTCGGAGCCAACTTGATTGGCGAAACGAATGATGCCGGCCTCTATTTCCAACTGATCAGCACACGGAGTGTTTTCCCTGGCACCCAAATGCTTTCCGGAACCGCAAACTATGCCCAAGTTCAACTGCGGCTGGCCTCTTGAGACCATAGCAATGATCAATATTCAATTTTATAGTTTGCTACGCCTATTATTAAAGCGTGAAAAAGTTGAGCTGCCCGTAAGCAGTGAAAATGAGAATATCGGGCAGCTTCTCCAACGTCTGCAACAACAAATTTCAACACCATTTCTACAAAAATTATTGGATGAGCAGGGAGAAATGATTCTCGGAACGATCATTATGTTGAACCGACGGAATATCCATCACCTGCAAAAATTGGAAACCCCCGTTCAGGATGGTGATGTTGTTGCCCTTTTTCCTCCCGGTGCCGGGGGCTGACAATTTTGTCAGCAGCTGATCGCTATAATCGTCAAATTCTCCATTGGGGAAAAGAGCGGCAACAACTGCTGGAGGAAGCAACCGTTTTAATTGCAGGAGTTGGAGGTTTAGGAGCAACCGTCAGCCAATTGCTCGTCCGTGCCGGAGTGGGCAAACTCTATCTGGTCGATGATGGTCTGGTCGACTGGCCTGACCTCAATCGTCAGCTACTTTATAGCGAGTTAGATATTGGTCGGAGCAAACTCGAAATTGCCCGCAAAGAATTGCAGCAAATTAACAGCAGTGTAATAATTGAGCTACTACCAAATCGAATCGACTGCGGTTTTCACCTACCGAATGATGTGTCTATCGTTGCTGATTGTCTGGATAATTATCCCAGCCGTTTCCATCTTGAAGCGTCCCTGGGAGCAGGTTCATTTCTGATTCACGCTGGGATTGAAGGAGATCAGGGGCAAGTTTTAACTTTACAGAAGGGAGAATCCCAATCTCTGACAGAAATTTTTGCCGGATCCCAACAACCTCAAGGAGATATCCCCGTGACTGGCGCCGGAGCCACAATTCTTGCTGGTTTTATGGCCCATGAACTCTTCAATACTATTTTTTCTCAGCCGCAACTCCTCGATCGCTTTCTCATCGTTGGTCTCAGCGATCTACATTTGACCTTTCTCGAGGTGTGATGGATCAAGATCTTTTTCGCAGCTCCAACCACCACCTAGCGCCTTGTAAATCCTGATCAAATTGGCAACAATATTACCGTTGCTTCTGCTGAGTTCATCGCGGAGTATCAGTAAAGAACGTTGGGCATCAAGAACATTGTTAAAACTAACCAGACCTGCAAGATATTGATCTTCTGCCAACTCAGCGGCTCTTTCTGCCGCGACAGATGCTCTGGCAACAGAATCTCTTCGTTGTTGTTCTTGAGCATAGGCAACCAGAGCATTTTCAACCTCCTCCAGAGCTTTTAAAATCATCCTTTCATATTGGATCAGAGCCTGCTCCTGACGCGCATTCTGGACTTCAATATTGCGACGAATGGAACCGGCATCAAAAAGATTCCACTCAACTCCAGGACCGAATCCCCATGTCCTGCTTGCCGTTTGCAACAGATCTCCAGCGCTCAAGGCCTCAAGTCCAAGGGTGCCGGACAGACGGAATTTCGGATAGAGCTCAGCTGTCGCTATACCAATACGAGCGGTCTGGGCAGCAAGACTTCGCTCTGCGCGCCGAACATCCGGGCGGCGGCGTAAAGTTTCGGCCGGAATGCCAACAGCAACGCTGGCGGGCAAGCTCGGGAGAGGTTGACTCATAGCCAATTCTTTGTGCAGATGCCCCGGAGGCTCTCCAAGCAATATCGCCAGCCGGTTTTTTGCTACATCCAATCCGGTTTCAAGAACTGGCCGTGTGGATTTAGCAGTTTCCAGTAGACGTAAAGATTCCTGTACGGGCAACTCACCAATAATTCCGGCCTGGTAGCGGGAGTCGTTAAGCTCATATCCCTCTTGTAATATTTTGATGTTTTCCCTGTTCAGGTCCAGACGCTGCTGGTAAGTTCGAATCTCCACGTAATTTAATGCCACCTCCGCCATCAGGGTCACCTGAAGATGGTACAAGTTTTCCTGGGTGCCTTGCAGATCTGCCTCAGCCGCCTCTACTGAGCGCTTGACGCCGCCAAAAATATCGGCCTCCCAACTGGCATCAAAGCCAAGAGAGAAGAGCTCTTTCTCTTCACCAGAACCATTGTTTTCACTACTGCGGGATTTCCTGACCGCCCCATTTCCATCCAATGTCGGAAATCCTTCAGCCTGGCGAATGCCGCGCATGGATCTGGCCTCACGAATCCGGGCTTGAGCCTCTTTAAGATCCAGACTTCCTTGACTGGCACGTCGTTCAAGTTCTGCAAGCTGCGGATCTTGCAGACGTGTCCACCAATGTGACAAGTCGTTAAGGTCAGGCTTCTCTCCAGAGATGCCAGCCTGTAATGGTGCTTGCCAACGATCCGGAGCCTCGGGTTCTACCCGCACATAATCTGGCCCAACGGCTGCACAGCCAGTGGCGATCAGCACAATAAAAATCAGCAAAATTGACAAGATTCGACTTGGAAGAAGTTGTATTTGATAGCCAGATAAGCCATTTATTGACATTGCAGTTTCCTGATTCGGATTTTTCATGATTTCCCCCGGTTCCGCCTGCGGGCACGCCACGCACTCCCTCTTTCACGCGCAGACTGAAACATGTAGTAAAGCACCGGAATCAGGAAAATACCGAACAGAGTCGTACTCAACATACCACTGAACACTGTGGTGCCAATTGCTTGCCGACTTCCAGCTCCTGCACCAGTGGCGATCACCATTGGGAGCAGGCCAAAAATGAAGGTAAAGGAAGTCATCAATACCGGTCTGAAGCGGATGCGGGCACCATCAACAGCAGCCTCCGCAAGGGGGAGCCCGTCATCGCGCCTCGATTGGGCAAATTCGACAATTAAAATCGCATTTTTACTTGCCAGACCAACCAGCAGAACTAAACCGATCTGTGCATAAATGCTGAGACTGAACCCTGCGACCCATAAACCAGCCAGAGCCCCAAATGTTGCAACAGGAACTGAAATGATAATCGAAAACGGAATATTCCAGCTTTCATACTGGGCAACCAGAAAAAGGTAGGCAAAAAGGAGAGCAAGGGCAAAGAGGATAGAGACCTGACCACTACTTTCTTTTTCCTGATAAGACATCCCCGACCAGTCAAAACTGTAGCCTTCTGGCAATGTTTGCTCTGCGATCCGTTCCATCGCAGCCATCGCTTCACCAGAGCTGTAACCCGCTGCAGCTCCGCCATTAATTTTGATGCTCGTTAACTGGTTATATCTGTCAACGGTCTGCGGACCAAGGATTGTGGAAAGGGTTGCAAGACTGGTCATTGGCACCATTTTTCCATCCCCACTGCGAACATACAGCTGACTGATATCATCACTGGAATCACGGTATCCCGTATCTGCCTGCACTTTTACCTGATAACCCCGGTCATTGAGATTGAAATCGTTGATGTAGCGCCCCCCCAACTGGGATTGCAACGTAGAAAAAATTGTGCTGATGGGCACATTGAGGGTTTCAACTCGGGTCCGGTCTATGTTTAAAGAAAGTTGCGGGGTGTCAGCCGAGTAAGTACTGAATACACGACTTAAGACCGGATCCTGATTGGCTGCCAAAACTAATGCTTGCGCAGCGGCAACGAAATCCTGTGGAGATTGCCCCTCAAGAGCCTGTAGCTGAAAATCAAACCCACCGGTGCGCCCCAGACCACGTATGGGTGGTGGCGTGAAAGCGCGAATATTCGCAGTAGAAATCGCAGCCAGCTTCTGCTGAGCCCGCTTCAAAATCGCCTCCACGTGCAGGTCAGCCCCTGGGCGCTCATCCCACGGAGCCAGAATCACCAGACCGAACGCAACATTGTCCCCCCGCCCACTGAGCAGGCTGAACCCGCTGACACCGAGGACACTCTCAATCCCTTCAATCTTTCTCAGTTCTGCAGTAGCCTGTTGTAGCACTGCGTCGGTACGGGCTCGGGAAGCGGCTTCCGGCAACTGCACATTCAGGTAAATCAAGCCCTGATCCTCTTGCGGCAGGAAACTGGTTGGGCGACCCTGAAACAGATAGTAGCCCCCAGCAAAAACCATGACTAATAACAGTAAAGCGATAAATTTCCAGCGGATAAGCCAGGCTGCCCCGGCCACATATCCTTTGCGTGAAGAGGATAGCGCCTTGTTGAACCATGCCAATGGTCCATGGTGGATAAGTGTCGGCTGTTTCAACAAAACAGCACAAAGGGCGGGGCTCAATGTCAGGGCACTGAAAGCTGAAATCACCACCGCCGTACACATGGTCACGGCAAATTGTTTGTAAAGTTGACCGGTAATCCCAGGAAGAAATGCAACCGGGATGAAGACCGCCAGCAGCACCAGCGTGGTCGAAATAATCGGCCCGGTCACCTGCCCCATCGCTTTAATCGACGCCGATGTAGGGTCAAGATTCTCCTCGTGCATCACCCGATAAACATTTTCCACCACAACAATGGCATCATCAACAACCAGCCCGATCGACATGATCAGAGCGAACAGAGAGATCGTGTTGGCGTTGTAACCTAGTGTCAACAACACGGCAAAGGTGCCGATCAGTGAAACCGGAATGGTGATTGTCGGTATCAGGGTTGAGCGCCAATCCTGAAGAAAGATGAAAGTCACTGCAACTACCAACAGAAAAGTGAGAAACAGGGTCCAGATCATTTCATGGATAGCTGTGGCAATATAGCGGGTTGAATCATAGAGGGTTTGGTACTGAACGTCGCTCGGTTGACGCTGCGCCAGCTGTTCCAACTCTTTTGTCAGTCGCTGCATTGTTGCCAGAGCATTGGCGTCAGAAGAACTGTAAACCGCCAGAGTCACTGCCGGTCCACCGTTGAGAACTGAACGTGTGCTGTAGGATTCTGCCCCCAACTCAACTCTGGCAATATCACTCACCCGAACGAGTCCCCCCTGGGCATTCGAGCGAACAATAATATTGTTGAATTCATCGACATTCTTGAGACGACCAGTTGCGCGGAGAGTGTACTGAAGTTGTTGGCCTGTGTTGACTGGTTCTGAACCAATAGTTCCAACAGCAGCTTGAACATTCTGTTGCCGGATCGCAGTCATTAAATCATCGGCTGTCAGACCTAAAGCAGTCATCCGGGGTGGATTCATCCAAATCCGCATGCTGTAGACCAGTTCACCAAAAATCGAAACATCGCTGACCCCATCGATACGGATAACGGCATCTTTGATGGTACTGCTGACATAGTTACTTAAAAACAGCTTATCGCGAGTTCCCTCAGGTGAATAAAAACTGATGGCACCAAGCATATCGGAGGAACCCTTGCGGACAGTCACCCCTTGTGCCACAACCTCATTCGGCAATTTGCCGATAGCGGCCTGAACCCGATTTTGCAGATTAACCTGAGCAATAGCAGGATCGGTTCCTATTTTAAAGGTCACACTCAGGCTATATTGACCGCTGTTGGAAGAGGAAGAAGACATATACAACATATCTTCAACGCCATTGACTTCCGCCTCGATTGTTGTCGCTACGCTGTTAGCTAAAACCTGAGCATTAGCGCCGGGGTAGGTTGCACTGACGCGAAGAGTCGGTGGTGTTATCTGCGGATACTGAGCAACCGGAATATTCACCATCGCGATCGCACCAGCCAAAGTAATAAGAATCGCCAGAACCACTGCCAGCCGCGGACGATCAATGAAAACTTTTGAAATCATCGATCAATCCTTTTGGGTTGTGTCTGCTGTTGCGATTTTAACCATTTGTCCCGGGCGAACTTTTTGCAAACCTTCAACAATGACGTTCTCGCCAAGCTGCAACCCCGTTTCAACCGCCCAGAAGGATCCAACTGCTGTTCCAGTCTTGATGCGTCGTTGTTCTACTTTACTTTCTGCATCCACAACCAGAACATAGCGCCCATCACGGTCTTCAAGAATAGCCGCCTGGGAAACCACAGGTTGCAATTGTGGCTGACTTCGGCTCACCGCAACCGTGACATATTGCCCGGGTAGTATCACCGCATCGGGATTATCAAACAGAGCCCAGACAGCAACCGTTCCCGTAGCTGGATCAATACGATTATCGACAAAATCAATTCGCCCGGAGGGGGTAAACATCTGCCCATTCGACAATTTAAGTTGTGGTTTCATGATGTGAGTTGATGAGTTCTTTTCAGCATCAGCTTGTGCCGTTTTGATAACAGCCGCATCGTTTTCACTGATGGAAAACTGTACCCGGATCGGATCCAGTTGAACAATCTGTGCCAGAACCCCTGTTGTCGGACCACACAGGTTCCCCTTGCTCAAAGCTGTGGCTCCAATACGGCCATTGATCGGAGCGGAAATACGCGTATATTCAAGTTCAATTTCTGCAAGACGCAGGTTTGCCTGAGTTTCCTGAAGTTCGGCACGAGCTTGTTGTTCCGCAGCTTCAGCCGCTTCAATATCGGTCACCGGGATTCCACCTGTACGGACACTCTTAATCCGCTGCAGATGCTGACTGCTTTTCTGCAAAATAGTCTGCGCTTTGGCAACACGCGCTTTATTAGCTGCGACACGAGCCTGGTAGGGTGCGGCCTCAACACTATAAAGCAGTTCACCAGCACGAACATCACTCCCCTCTTGAAAGTGAACCCGTTCCAGAAATCCACTGACCCGTGCCTGCAAATCCACGGTTTGGAGCGCTTCCACATGCCCGACATATTCTGTTACAGGATTAATATCCCGTTCTGCCACTGCAGAAACTTTAACCAGTGGTGGAGGGGATGATTTTTTGTTTGGAGCGGCCTCAATAATTGCCGGAACAGCTGTCATCAGAAGAAGTATCCCTAACAACAGAATACTTTTAATTTTTGGTTGTTTCATCGTTTCAATGCTCCAAAAGGATAAAATACGGATGATCGTAGTTAAAATCTTTACTGGGAGGTTGTCAAACTTTCTATAAATCTAACTGTCTAACAGTGAGAAACTTCTAAAGCCGATTTTAAAATAGCTTTTGGTTTCCATTATTTTGTGCAGTGCCGCGCAACTTCCGCCACAAAGTATAAGCGAGAGGGATATTCCATCCAAGCAAGACTGTGTGTCAATAAAATTAGCATGCTGCGATTCAGAAACAGTGTTTTTACCATTGTCGACACAGTGATATAAGCACATTCCGATGGTGGAGAGTGATTATGTTCTGAATCCGCCCGCTATAACACAAAGTCCCTATAATCTGCCAACTTACAAGAAATCTCTGTACGCATAACCAGATCGAGGTTTATGTTGTTCTGGAAATAGTACATTAAAGACAAAGATCCTAGGGAACAAAGTTAATTTCATATTGACACATCACTTCATAATTGTTAACAAGAACCAATAATTGATTAGAAGCAAGCAAAATCTCGGCAGCCTGGTGATGCAAAGCTTCGGATTCTAATGGGATAGCCGGGTTATCGTAAATATTACGATGCGGCTTCCTTCGGCAAGAAGAGAGACTTTTTAAAATGGGCCCGGCTAAGAATGCCCAGGAGGGCCAGCTGATACGTTCAGGCAAGGGATAAAGATGAGAAGATACAGAATAACGATCAACATGCAAGCCACCCCGCAGGGACTGCCGGCATAATTAATTTAAGCTTTGGTTTCCTTGACTTATCCACCAAACTGCCATATTGGTTTTTACTAGCATTAGATTCTATAGATTTTTTAGAGCCGAAACAGCAATACTATAGACATTTCTCAAGGAATAAATCGTATGGAAGACACCCAGAGAATAAATTCTCCAGAGAATTTAGCTAAACAGTTTCAATATACAATTGAAATGTCGCAGGAAGCTGTTTTCTGGATGATGCATAATGGTCAATTTACTTATGTAAATGAACAAGCTTGTCGTTCTCTGGGATACACACGCGAAGAACTTCTCTCTTTATTTTTGTGGGATGTTGATCCTGACTTCTCGAAAGCAAGATGGAAGAAGCATTGGGAAGAATTAACAACTTCAAAGCGACGGACTTTTGAAACTCGACACATTAGAAAAGATGGTCATATTTTCCCCGTTGAGGTTTCTGCCTGTCAGATCCTTTTTGACGGAAAAGAATTTCATGCCGCCTTCGTGAGAGACATCACCGACCGCAAGCAGGCGGTGGAGAAACTGAAGGAGACGGAACAGAAACTGCGGCAAATTATAGAGCACAGCACAAACCTTTTCTATATTCATACCCCAGACAACGTCCTCACCTACGTCAGCCCACAATCCCGCCAGTTTTTCGACTGCGAGCCCGAAGAGGCAATGCTGAAATGGACCGAACTGATAACGGATAATCCACTGAACGCGGTGGCTATGGCAGCCACACAGCAGGCCCTCGAAACGGGCCAGCGGCAGCCTTCCTATCAAATTGAGTGCATCGGCAAAAAGAAACGGAAGATCTGGGTTGAGGTTCACGAAACACCCATCCTTGAGGACGGCAAGGTCACTGGCATGGCCGGTTCTCTTACCAATATTACCGAGCGTAAGCAAGCCGAGGAAGCATTAAAGGAAAGTGAATTTTTC
Source organism: Desulfuromusa sp. (assembly GCA_036351455.1). GTDB lineage: Bacteria > Desulfobacterota > Desulfuromonadia > Desulfuromonadales > Geopsychrobacteraceae > Desulfuromusa. The sequence goes on along the minus strand of JAZBPC010000129.1, from coordinate 43,983 downwards.
TTTAAGGAATCACAACGTGCAGCCTCCATCGGCTCCTTTAAAGCTGATCTTACCGAAGACTTTTGGGAGTCGTCAGAAGTTTTGGACTCCATTTTCGGTATCGGCCCAGAGTACCATCGGAGCATCCAAGGGTGGCTTAACCTTGTCCATCCTGATGACAGAAAAATTATGGAACGGTACTTGAGAGATGAGGTAATTGCACAGGGGAAATCCTTCGTCCAGGAATACCGGATCATTCGCGCTAATGATGGCGAAATGCGGTGGGTTAGAGGACTAGGTTCCTTGATTTCCTATAGTGGGGATCAGGTTCTACTGATGGGCACAATTCAGGACACCACCCAGCAGAGACAGGAGGAAGAAAAGAAGTCGAATCTTGAAGCCCAGCTGCTACAGGCGCAGAAGATGGAATCCATTGGCCAGTTGGCCGGTGGTGTTGCCCATGACTTCAACAATATGCTGAGCCTGATCATTGGTCGAGCTGAACTGGGGATGAGGAAACTTGATCGTGCCGTTCCTACCTACAAGACCTTGTCTGAAATTCAGAATGCAGCCAACCGCTCCGCTAAATTAACCCAACAGCTCCTCGCATTCGCCCGAAAACAAGTTATCGCTCCCGTGGTTCTGGACTTGAACAGTTCTGTTGAGTCAGCGCTGCAGATGTTAAATCGTCTCATTGGAGAGGATATCAACCTCGTCTGGTTACCCGGGGGGGCTCTCTGGCCGATCAAGATTGATCCGGCTCAGCTCGACCAGATACTTTCGAATCTGCTTATTAACGCACGTGACGCAATTACCAATGGCGGTAAGATCACAATAGAAACCTCTTCGGTAAGCTTTGACCAGTCGTATTGTGACCGCCACCTCGGATTTAGTCCTGGAGAGTTTAGTGTCCTTTCTATTAGTGACGATGGAGCTGGTATGGACAACGAGACCCTCACTAAAATTTTCGAACCTTTTTACACCACAAAAGGGGTTGGAGAAGGCACTGGCCTTGGTCTTTCAACCGTTTACGGAATAGTTAAACAAAACGATGCTTTCATCAATGTCTACAGTGAACCCGGTCAGGGAACAACTTTCCGCTTATATTTTCCTCGTGATATCGATTTGATGGATGGAAGTAGCTCTGAAATAAAATCAGTGATCAAAGGTGGACAAGGGCAATCAATATTACTGGTAGAAGATGATCCAGCCCTCCTCAAATTGGGGGAGGAGCTTCTCAACGAACTCGGCTATAAGGTATTTGCTACCGAATCTCCTACAACCGCCATTGCGTTTGCCACAAAAGGCGAAGACAAGATTGACCTCCTTCTCACCGATGTTATCATGCCGGAAATGAATGGCAAAGAACTTGCGGAGACGTTGAAGCGTTTACTCCCTGAGCTAAAGGTTCTTTTCACCTCAGGCTATACGAGCAATGTGATCGCCCACCATAGTGTTCTTGACGAAGGCATCAACTTTCTACAAAAGCCGCTGTCCATCCAAGATCTTGCTGACAAACTTAGTAAAATTCTTAGCTGATATAACCATGCTTTGTTGTCCAAGTAGCCTTTATACGTATGAAAAAATGGCCAAGGTTAAGCCTAAAGGGTTTATCCATCTCCTGTGTTGCACAGAAATGAGGGTCCTTTTGCATAAGGATAAATCGCACAGATTCCGTATTTCAGATAACTAAAATCCTCTCTTCAAATGTAGTAAATTTCAAGACGGTTGATTGTAAAGATTCCAGAGGTATTTTTCTCAAGTCTTAGCAGAATTGGAACATCTTCTGATTTTGCTGATTCAAAACCGGCGGGTGACAAGGGAGAGAGAGTTCTGGAAACTAAATAAGATCCGCAATAATTATCACAAAAAAGGTTATATTTTGATATGAGTCAAGTTTTTCTCTCTTTCTTTCTTCTATAATCCTGCTATACAGAGAAACCAAGGAGAAAGAGAATGAAGCCACCAGATGGTAATAAAATATGAAAGCAGTTGATGGAACAAAACCATCATTTTTTACAGGCGTAATTGTGAATGCTATGACCTTGGCGACGCTTAAAAAGAAAAAGTCCAAGATGGCACTATCGATGCTTGTCCTGTCTCTTGCATCAATTAGCAGGAGTAAAACACCTATTAGCTTAAATCATCTGGCACACCAATCAGTTTTGTGCGAGCCAAAATACGACAACCATAGAAACCGATGGAGAGGTTATCATGACAGAAACGACCACTAAATTAACTATCACTGGAGCCGACCCTCAAAACTTAGCGAAGCTGACGGATTATCAGCAGGGCTCAGTTGTTAGCCGAACCTTGCTGCAGAACGAAAGCGGTACCCTGACTGTTTTTAGCTTCGATGAGGGACAAGCATTATCCGAGCACACTGTTCCTTTCAACGCCTTCATTCAGGTGCTTGATGGAAAGGCTGAAATCACCATCGGCGACAAACCTTGCATCGTCACCAGCGGCGAGATCGTGCTAATGCCGGGCGGGGTGTCCCACAAGGTCAAAGCGCTGCAACGCTTTAAAATGTTGCTAACCATGTTTAAAACCAAGACTGCCTAGAAAAGAACAACCGCCTGCGCTCAGTTGAGTGCGGGCACTGATACATGAGTCGCGGGGTGCTAATCAATAGGAGTCGAAGCTGAAAACATATCGAAACTTCACGAAAAAAGGCGCTATGTGCTGATAGAGAAAAGGAGGATAAGTGATTCTGGCCCTTGCCTCTGCAGTTCAAATTATCCCCGATGTTGATTGCCATTCTTCGTTTGAAAGAATATCTACCCAAAGCTTAATCAAAATGACTGTCTTGGGAAGAGTCATTTTTAAGGAATTGGAGCGAGTCTAATGCAAAACTTTAATATTGAAACCGTTTCTCATCAAATTGTCGCAAACGCCCCAGATGCAATCCTCTTTTCTGACAGGGAGGGAATCATTCGGTTGTGGAATCGCGGAGCTGAATTGGTTTTCGGTTACTCAGAGGATGAGGCTTTAGGGCAATCACTTGATCTGATCATTCCTGAAGGACTTCGTAAAAGACATTGGGATGGCTATCATCGAGTCATGGATACGGGGGAATCTCACTACGGGACTGAACTGCTTTCAGTGCCGGCAAAACATCGCAATGGTCAGAAACTCTCCTGCGCATTTTCCATCATTATGATCAAGGATGAGCTTGGAATTCTCATCGGAATAGCTTCGATCATGCGTGATGTAACTGCTGCATGGGAAAAAGAACGAAGACTAATTAAGGAGCTTGAGGAACTCAAAAAGCAGAATTAATTGTTGATATGCTAGAATCTTCTCAACCTCGCAACTCCATGGAAAAAGAGGTCCCAAATAAAGACCTATAGTTTTATCGGTGTTATGTTTCCTGTAAGTTTTAAGGCTTTCCTGCTTATGGTAAATTTTCAAAACTTAGAATTGATGGCAGGTCTATTAAGCACGTTTTGGGTAGAAAAAGTTGTGACAGGATATTTGTAACGGGAAGAATCAGCAGGTCGGAGTAGCTAACCGTCTATAATCAGGGAGATCCAGGCCGGGTGTTTCGCAAATATCATGTCATAATGGGCGGGGCTTGTTGCTCGATCTTTTCCCGGCTACTTAGTCAGGCAGAAAATAGCTATTGAGTTAGTAGTAGTCTTCTTCTCGCTGGTGCCGAACAGCTAAAATCGTAACCATTTCATTGGTCTCGATCTCAAACAGGACAACATACCCTCTGGCTCCAAACGAAATGATCATTTCACGAAGCAACGGGTCATCAGGAATCACCTTCCGACAAGTGAAAGGGAAGTCTTGTAGAAAATCGATCCCCTTTTCAATCGCATCAAGAGCTTTTCGAGCGGCGGCAATATTTTGCTCTACGAGAAAGCCATAGAGACGAACGATGTCTTCTTTGGCAGCCCTAGTGTAACGAACCTGGTAGCTCACTTTCGGCCATTCTCTTCAGCGGATGCCAGCATAGAACGCAGCTCATCATGAACGGCCTCTGCCGAAAAGTATTCACCTGTTTGACGCGCTTCTTCTCTTGAAACCAAACCCCGAGAAATAAATTCCTGCCGAACCTTGCGATGCTGAATGCCCGCACGTAAAGATTCTTCCATGAAGCTGGATAGCGTTTCGCCGTCACGTAAAACATTTTCTGCTGCCTTACGCAGATCCGGCTCAACTCTTAATGATGGGATTGTGGATGATTTCATATTGCACCTCCATGTATTGCAATTGCATTACATTCTAGCAGGGAGGCTATTTTAAGGCAATCCCAAAAGGTGCGAGTGGATAAGTGAGCGGATGATTGATTCGCCACGACAAACTCGGACATCCCAGCTTTGGATTTTTTACAACTTAGTAATTGCGACAATTTATAGCCCCCGTCCAGACCTCTCGAATAGGTTTATCAAATATCCTTTAAAAATAGGACTTCGTATGTCGTTAGGAATTTTAAAAGAGGGTTACCAGTTTAAAATCAATATGGTGGATCAGTTTCACTGATAACAACTGATAGGCCTTATACAACAAAAAAAGCGGGCTCCCAATTTGGAACCCGCTTTTTTATCTTATAAATAGAGGAAGGCTAATCAGCTATTGCAACGCTTTCCATAACCTTGACCTTGACCACCACGTTTGTTCTGGCCATCACAATCACCATTTCCACTACGGTTACCACAATTTTTGCCGTTACGTTGGCCATCATGTTTACCGAAGAATCCGCCACCGTCCATACCGCGAAGCTTTTCTGCTTTTTGTTGTTGCTCTGGTGTCAACACAGATAAAAGCTGCTGCTTGGTTTTGGCACGTTGAACCATCATCTCAGTCTTTAAGTCAGCATGCTTTTGAGCTTTGGCACGAAATTCGGTTTCATTAAACTCTTTTCCTTGCTTATATGCGCGCAAATCTTCCCGACTGGCTTGCATTTCGGCACGCATGGCTTGACGATCTTGCCACTGTTTTTCTGTCAGGGTTTCGATCTTCTTCTGTTGTTCCTCTGTCAGATCGAGAATAACTGCCATTTTTTCTAATCGATTTTCCATCCGCTTTTCATGCTGTTCATAGCTCATACCCCTTCCTTGTCGGTCGCATGAGTTATCACAGTTCTTCTGGCCTTGCATTCCAGGCCAGGCAAAAGAGGTTCCAGCAGAAAGCAGAAGGGTCACTAATAATACGGGGATAATTGCTGTCTTTTTCATAATGTTCTCCTTTAGGGTGCAGTGCATTGTTTTGTTGTTTGATGGAGCTACTATAAAGCAAAGAGTCTAAAGCGTGGGTTAAGTGCTGTGAAAATCTGGTAAAGTTATGTAAAGTTTGCCGCGACAGTTGCCCTTAACAATTCTTTACACCGAATTTAAGACCTTTCCGGCTATGATTAGCCGGAAAGAATATAATATGGGGAAAAACAATGAATCGAATTCTGGTAATCGATGATGATATTGAGCTCTGTGAATTGTTGAATGACTACCTCAGCAGTGAGGGTTTTTCCGTTGAGGCGGTTAATAATGGTAGGCAGGGAGCTGAGCAAGCACTGGCTGCGGAATATGTGCTGGTGGTTCTGGACGTCATGTTGCCGGAAATGAACGGGTTTGATGTTCTGAGGAAGATTCGTGAAAGCAGCAAGGTTCCAGTCATTATGCTCACCGCAAGGGGAGACGATATTGACCGTATTGTCGGTTTAGAGTTAGGTGCCGATGATTATCTACCAAAACCTTTTAATCCACGTGAGTTGGTTGCGCGTATCCGGGCGATTCAACGCCGTGTCGAAACAACGCAATTATCACCCTCACCCCATCAGAAGGGAACTGAGTTGAATGTTGGCGATCTGGTTCTTTGCACCAGCAACCGTACAGTGAAGCGAGGGAGTGAAAATATCGACCTGACTTCGGTCGAATTCAACCTTCTGGAAGTTTTGTTATCCCGGGCCGGTGAAGTCATCAGCCGGGATGATCTGGTGGAAAAGGTCCTCGGCCGACGTTTATCTGCCTACGACCGTAGTATCGATGTTCATGTCAGTGCTTTGCGGAAAAAACTTGGCCATTTTGATGGCAACATGGAACGGATCAGGACAATCCGCGGTGTCGGCTATCTCTATTCTCTGGCAGAAGGTTAAGACTGATGCGGAGTCTATTCCTGAAGATCTTCCTCTATTTTTTATTGATCCTTCTCCTGGTTTCAACAGCAGTTGTTGTTCTGACCTATTTTCGCGATCAGGAATTCCCCCCTCTGGCCCACCAGGATTTTGCCAGAAAGGCAGTTGCAGAGTATGGACGAAAAGCAATTAGTAGTTTTGAAGATGATGGCATTGAAGAGGTCGATAAGCTGACCGAAAGGTTGTTCGAAAAATCAGGAATTCACCTCTTCTTATTTGACCGCAATGGACAACCACTGACGACTCGAAGAGTACCAAGGCGGATGCAACACATGACTCAACGGGCGCTGCAGACCGGAGAGGTTGTTTTTCCGATGATGGGGTCTCGAAATAGTCTGGCCAGTGAGGTGCAGAGCCCTTCGGGGCAAACATATTTTGTGGCTATCAGTCTGCCAGAACGCCCCTCCTCCAGAGATTTAGTTAAGGGGATAACCCATGGCTTCCTCGGCTGGAGATTACTGGTTTTATTGGCAATAACAGCTATCGTCTGTTATTTCCTGGCACGCTCATTAACCTCCCCGATCAGTCGTTTACGTCAGGCAACCCGCAAGTTTGCCGCTGGAGATCTTTCGGTTCGCATTGGTCATCAGGTTAAAGGGAAAAATGAGCTATCCGAACTGGCTCATGATTTTGATGAAATGGCCGGGAAAATTGAAACTTTAATTGAAACACAAAAAAATTTATTGCGAGATATCTCGCATGAATTACGCTCTCCATTGACACGCTTAGGGATTGCCCTGGAATTGGCGCGCCAACAGGACCGCCCTGAGACACAAATAAAATCACTTGACCGGATTGAGCTGGAATCAGAGCGCATGAATACCATGATTGGACAGCTCATCAATTTGACCCGGCTCGAAAATGGAGCGAATAATGAACCTTTTCAGAAATTCGACCTGCGTGGACTGCTTGCTGACCTGGTAGCAGATGCCAATTACGAAGCAAAAACACGTCAATGTATAGTTGTTTACAAAGCCCCGGAAATTTTAGATTACTTTGGCTCACACGATTTACTGGCCCAGGCCCTGGAAAATGTCATCCGCAACGCCGTAAAGTATACGAAGGATAACAGCACCGTCTCTGTGAATTTGATCCGAACTTCAGAACAATTAACGATTCAGGTTGCTGACCAAGGATCAGGGGTTCCTGATGCCGCATTGACCAAACTATTTGAGCCTTTTTATCGCGTTGCTGCGGCCCGCGATCGCCAGAGTGGTGGTAGCGGTATTGGTCTGGCAATAGCGGAACAAGCGGTTAAACTTCATTCTGGAACAATTACGGCAACAAATCTTCCCGCTGGAGGGTTGCTGATAGAAATTCATTTACCCTTAAATAATCAGAAGAAGGGCTAGAAAGATTGCTCTGTTTTTTCTTTTTAGGTTACAATACCCCATAAATCAAGAAGGAGAACCCATATGGACTGGTTTTATCTGATAGGAATTTTTGTCGTCTGGTACGCGTTGAATAAGTGGATTTTACCAAAGATGGGCGTTCAAACATGAATGTCCGCCAGCTGTGAGCTGCCGCGTGACGGCAAGCAAAAGACTGCTCCAGAGAATTCTGGAGAGAGTGAAAAATAAATAGTGTTAACACTGAGGTCGCTTGACAGAGCGACCTTTTTAATTGTTGGATACTCTGCCTCACCCGATTTTTTTGGGGTGTGGCTTGTCGGCTTTTCACCAGGGGAATACAAAGAGGCCATAGAAATTGAGTCATGGAAGGTAACATCATCAATACCCTTTTTTCAGGCGCAATCCCATGGCTTCAATTGTTTGGGACAACACCGCTGGAGATTATTGCCACCTTAAGTGCTGTCATTGGCGTTATATTGATTGCTCGGCAGAATATTCTTGGTTGGCCACTGGGAATACTCTGGGCTGTCATCTCAGCCTGGCTGGCTTTTACGCAGTGGCAACTGGTTTCTGATGGAATTCTCTACCTCGCCTATATTCCAATTCAACTCTACTGTTGGATAGTCTGGGTCCGTGCCAGCGGAGTCCAGCAGCAAGAATCCTTTGTTCCAACCTGGATGCCACGTCAAAAACAACTTGTCGTCACGATTGCCGCCTTACTTGCTATTTCTGCCTGGGCTTTTGGTATTTCCGGCTTAGCCGCTCAAGTGAGCTGGATTCCGGAACCCACCCTACTCTGGCGCGATTCTACAACAACCGTACTGAACTTTTTCGCCCAGTTCCTCCAGGCGCGCAAGCGGATGGAGAACTGGATCATCTGGCTGATTGTCAATCTTCTCGGAATCCATATTTACTGGGTCAAAGAAGCCCCTGTATATTCCATTCAATACGCGATTTTTCTTGGACTTGGTATCTACGGCTGGGTTCAGTGGCACAAAACCTCAAAACCTTAAAGCCAGAGTAAGACTTAACGGAGAAGCATGGTACGAATTGTCATCACTGGTGCCGAATCATCAGGAAAAAGCAGCCTCACTCAACATCTGGGAGAAGTGTTCAGCCTCCCTTTTGCCCTGGAATACGCCCGCTATTATCTGGAAACAAATGGTCCCGAATACGATCTTGAAGTATTGCTTAAAATGAGTCGTTTACATTTGCACTATCAGCGTGAAGAAGTCCCCATCTCTGCACCACTTGGCATTTTTGATACCGATCTGATCAATTATAAAATCTGGGCTGAAGAGGTCTTCGGATGCTGTCCGGCAGAAATCCGTTCCGGAATAGATCTGGAATCATCACACCACTATCTGCTTTGCAAACCCGACCTCCCCTGGGAACCGGATCCACTGCGAGAAAATCCATCCGACTATCAGCAGCTTTACCAACGCCATCGCAGCGAAATCATCCGCCTCAACCGTCCTTACGAAGAGATCGAAGGTGTTGGCCAAGAACGAACAGATAACGCCGAGTCTGCACTGCGACGCCTCTTGAAAAAATAAACCAGCTACAAGTAAGGTGAAAAAAGGCGGCAAAAAGAATCTCTCAACCGTAGAGGTAGTGACCGTTTGTCCATTTCTTCAAGTGAAATTTCTCGTGATTTCTCACGGCAATGATCAAAATGGCTGGTCAGCTCTTTAACTGTTTCGGTATCAAAAACCTCCACGTTAAACTCAAAATTCAAGCGCAGACTTCTTGGGTCCATATTGGCAGAACCAATCAAAGCATATTGGTCATCAACCAGCAGCAGCTTGCTATGAATAAAAGGGGGAGGCTGAAAGTAAATATGGGTATCGTGCTCAAGTAATTCAAATAACAATGCATTAGATGCCCAGGCGACAAAAGGAAGATTATTTTTTTCAGGAAGCAGAATGTCGACTCTGACACCACGCAATGAAGCGGTATTGATTGCTGCCAGTTGGGCCCGATTGGGGATAAAATAGGGAGTCATGATGCGGACGTGAGATTTGGCACATGCCAAGGCTCCGAGAAGAATCCAGTTGAGAGTTTCATGCCGTTCATTAGGACCTGCGCTGATGCCACGACAGCAGGCTTCTCCTACAATCGGCGGAGTTGGCCAGTTATATGGTTCACGACTTTCTTTTGCGGCAAAATGCCAGTCTTCCATAAAAGCATCTCGCAATTGTTCACAAATTGGGCCCTCAAGGCGAAAGTGAATATCAATCACCCGGCGCGGATTACCGAGATCCTCAGCCATATGGCGATCACGGATATTCATTCCCCCGGTAAAACTATATTTGTTATCAACTATGAGGAGCTTCCGATGGTTTCTCAAATTAAAATAAAAGCTTCCCAGCAAAGAGAGTGGCAAAAATGTTGTTGCTTTAACTTTGGTTCTACGAAACTTGTGACGAATTTTTTTCCAAGAATAAAGTTCACCAAAAGCATCGACCAAAACCCTGACATCGACACCTCTATCGGCTGCAGCGATTAATTCCTGGGCAAACCGCTGGCCAATCTGGTCAAGCTTCAGGATGTAGCTGGAAAGAAAGATCGATTCTTCAGCATCGCCTATGGCTTCTAACATGGCAGGATAAGTCTGTTCCCCATTATAAAGAACAGTGATTTTATTGCCATAAGTCAGGGGGCGACGAGTCACCGCATCTGAAAGTTTAATCAGCGGTTGACTGGTGCTGTTATCAGGGAAGTTTGCAACATCTTTTGATCGAGGCGGTTGATCGACATGCAGCCAGTGCATTCCCCGACCATGCTCCTGAAGTTCTCGCGACCGGGTACGAATCCGATTGACACCTAACAACCAATAGAGGAGAGCTCCAATTCCGGGAATCGCCAGGCAGGTGATAATCCACCCCACGGAGGCTCTCGGATCACGCTTGGTCAATAGCGCATGCCCGGAAGACAGCAACGAAAAAATCCATAGGATGGCCAGCAACAGACTCAGCATGGTGTCTCCCGGAGGACGAGGTCGTGTTTTAAATCTGCTTTACTAACGCAGCGATGTCCCACAACGTGGACAGGTAAGAACAGTATTGGTTGAAACTTTTTCTCCACAGGTTGGACAATTGAACCAATGGTGACAAAAACGGCACTGTTGCTCAGAAAGCCCCTGCTTTTTTTTGCACTTCGGACAACGGCGATACATTTTTCGACCGTTCAGGTAATCCTCAAAGAAAAGACCACAACGGGGACATTCACTTGCTCCAGGCTTAATTGTTGCCCCACATCCGGGAATTGGACACTTAAAGACAGTTTTACAGTGACTGCACCAGAACTCCCCCTTCAGGGGTTCCTCGCACTTTTGACATCGTTTAATGGCCATCTCTCGCTCCAGCACTTCATAGCTTGAATTTGTAGTTTTTACAGCAGATTTACATCATAGTCGACAAAAACACGATTGCCAAGAGAAAGGCGTCTAATGAGAAGATCCCTGCTGCAGCCAATGGCTGAATTCCTTTTCTGTCTGCTCAGCATCTCCAAAGTTCAACTCGAGCAAGCGACGGAGGTGGGCCATGCTTTCATCCTCTCCCGAAGTGAAAATAAAGCCATAAAATTTTTCATGCCGGTGAATCAATTCACCCGTAAACTCCATTCGGATGGATGTTTCTGGAAGATAAATACTCAACGGCAACCGACTCCCCAGAGGGAGAGAGAGTTCACGTTCTGATCTGAATAGCGCTCCTTGCAGAGCGAGGTCCACCAAATCGCAACGGTAAGGAGTATCATCAAGAACGATATCTGCTTCTGTGCGAAAGTTGAGCCGCCGGTAATTACGTTGCTCTGTCATAGCTAAGCTCCTTTGATCTGTCTTGCCGTGAAAACGGTCAGCACATTCTGTGAACATAATTGTAACAGGAATTTGTACCTTTGTCGTTTTCTACGCCATCTTTTATATCAGCAGAGAGCTGTTGTGGAATTGCCTCTTGCGATTGTCTACCTGTCAGGGTTACATTGTTTTAAGAATCTGATAAATACTACCACCAATCATGTATGAGGTTATTTTTATGCTTTATCCTGCAAAATATATCAACCGCTTTATCTTCATCCTGCTGCTTACCCTCCTGCCAATCAGTTCCTGGGGTAAAGAAGTTGATACCTTTGATACCAACCGGGCACGATTGCTTGGGCATATGTTGCAGCAACAACTCAGTGGCAAACACTATAGTCAAAAGCCTACCGATGATGAACTGTCCAAGGCAGCGTTTGATCTTTACCTGAAACAACTCGACTTTCAGAAACGTTTTCTCTGGCAGGAAGACGCTGACATACTCGGAAAGTTTAGAAATGAAATTGATGATTCTATCCGCCGAGGACGGCTTGACTTACCGTTAGCAGGGCGCGAGATTCTGAATCATCGTATTACTCAGGTGCAGGGCATTGTGACCACGCTTCTCGAGGAAGAAATAGATCCAACGATCAAAGAAACTATCGAAACTGATCCAGAGAAGTTGAACTATGTAACCAATCTGCAAGAGCAGCATGAGCGCTGGCGAAAAATCATCAAGGCCCAAATTTTAAGTAGCTATATCAGCTTACGTGAGGATGATATTGGTGTCGATGATAATGGAGCATTGCTTCCTGTAGATGCCGACACAGAAGCAGAGCTATTGATACAGGCCAGAGATAAGGTCGCCAAAACCACCAATAGTCGTCTGAAACGGATGCTCGAAGAAACCCCCCAGGATCATTATGATCTCTATCTGAATGTTATTTCTCATGCATTTGATCCTCATACCAGCTACTTGCCACCAACGTCAAAGGAAGATTTTGACATCCAGATGAGCGGATCTCTGGAGGGAATTGGGGCAACATTGCGCGAAGAGGATGGCTATATCAAAGTCGTGCGCGTTATCCCCGGAAGTGCTGCATCACGTCAGGGACAGCTGGAAGCAGATGATATTATTCTCAAGGTTGCTGAAGCTGCTGGCGATGCTGTTGATATTACCGACACCCGAATTCGTGATGCCGTTGCTCTGATTCGTGGAAAAAAAGGGACAGAAGTCCGTTTGACAGTTAAAAAACCTGATGGCCGACAGCAGGTCATTCCGATACTCCGTGACGTTGTTGAAATTAAAGAAACTTTTGTTAAAGGGACAACTGTTACAGATGAAAAGAGCGGACAGACCTTTGGCTACATCAAGATACCCTCTTTTTATCGTGACTACAGTGGAAAAACCGACCGTAACTGTACCGACGATTTACGCGAAGAGCTGAAAAGACAAAGCCAAGAAAACATTTCCGGGTTGATTCTTGATCTGCGCAATAATGGAGGTGGCTCTCTATCTGATGCCGTCAGTGTCACAGGTCTTTTTATTAAAACCGGCCCGGTGGTACAGATTCGTAACGGCTCTGGAAAAATCCGGGTCATGGAAGATGATGATCCAGCGGTCGAATACTCTGGACCGATGATTGTTCTGGTCAACCGCTTCAGTGCATCGGCGTCAGAAATTCTGGCGGGTGCACTTCAGGATTATGGTCGTGCTTTAATCGTGGGCGATGAGCATACTCACGGCAAAGGAACGGTCCAGGCACTGCTTGACCTTGATCGTTTTGTCAATTTGCGTGGCATGGAAAAGTACATGCCCCTTGGAGCCGTAAAAGTGACTATCCAGAAATTTTATCGCATCAGTGGCGAATCGACCCAGGAAAAAGGGGTCACCCCTGATGTCGTCTTGCCATCTCGCCTGGATGGCTTGGAGAGTGGTGAGAAGTATCTGGATAATGCTTTGCCATGGGATCATATTGCTTCGGCAGAATATCAGCACTGGCAAAGTTCGCCTAAAAACATCCCTGAGTTACAAAAACGGAGTAAATTCCGGGTGGAGAAGAACGAAAAATTTCAAGAAATCATTGCCGATGCTGAGAGTGCGCAAAAAAGACGTCAGCAAACCCAACAGTCTCTGTTATTGACGGATATGTTGACAGAGCGGGACCAGCTCCGTGGTGAAATGGAACGGATGACACCACATGGGATGATGGCCGCTGACGATGATGACAATGATAAAAAGGAACAATCTTTAGATGAGAAAATTGCCGACGATCAAGATGTTAAGGAAGGAGTTACTTTGCTTCTGGATATGATTGATTCAGCCAGCTAACAATATTGGGATAGACAAGATAAAAAACCGCTCCTTTTCTCCGGAGCGGTTTTTTTATGCGGTCCCTTTTTCCTTATTTCAACCCTTCATAAAGATTATCACCCATGCGGGTCATCAACTGAAAATACGCATCAACTCCTTCTGGAATATCGGCTCCCAAAGGGTCGAGGGTTCCCGTCCTGGCATTTGTTCCTTCTATGACTGTGGCGACCAGTCGGGATTCAAATTGTGGCTCACTGAAAACACAACGAGCATTGAGCTCTTTAATCTTATGATGTATCTCACTGATTTTTTTCGCTCCCGGAGTTCGTCCCGGATCAAGGGTAATGGAACCAACCGCATTCAACCCGTAAGCCGCTTCAAAGTATTGGTAGGCCGCATGGAAAACGATATAAGGAACTCCCTTAACGGTCTCAAGTTTTTTCTTTAAGTGCCTATCGAGTTGATCAAGTCGCTCGATCATTTGTTTGGCATTGGCCTGATATTGGTTCTGTCTCATGGGATCAAGTTCTGTCAAAGCTTCTGCTGTGAGGGTTACAATTCGTTTTGCCATAGCAGGGTCAAGCCAGAGATGTAAATCAGGCTTGCTGTATTGATGGTCATCATGGCCATTATCTAAATGTTCGTCCTCATGTTTGTGAGCATGCGATTCCCAGTCACCTCCCTTGCGAGCGTAGAGCAGAAAAGGTTTCAGTTTTTCAGACAGCTCCAACTGCATAGCGTTGTGCCCAAGGGTAGCTAAAGGCTTATCCAGAAAACTTTCAAGCTCATGTCCGACCCAAACAACCAATTGAGCTTTGGACAACAATTGTGCTTCAGAAGGTCGCAGGACATAGCCATGTGGAGAACCACCACTTTTCACCACCAGATCTGGAGTACCAACACCCTGCATGACTCCTGAAACCAGCGAATGCAGCGGCTTGACACTGACGACAACCTGGGGCACAGGGGACTCGGTTGCCCACAGTGGTGCTGCAGTTGCGATTATCAATAATAAGCTCAAATATATTCTCTTCATTGTTTTTCTCCATAAATTAGACTAAGATGGTTTATTATTTGAAACGTTATAATATAACATTTAAAGAGTCAAGCGGGAGTACAACTTTTCATCATGTCTGGACGCAAAGAGCTCCAATTTATCAGCGGTGAGCATGACCATCAACGCTGTATTACTGTTGCCATGGCCAATGCCGAGCAAGTTTGTCAGCAGCGGGGACAACGGTTTACTGCGTTGCGCCGGCGTGTCTTTGAACTTGTCTGGCAGCAACATAAACCTATCGGTGCCTATGAGGTTCTTGAAAAACTGCAAGAGGATGGCCGTGCCGCACCACCAACAGTTTACCGCGCTCTCGACTTTTTACTCGATCTTGGTCTGATTCACCGGATTAACTCCTTAAATGCTTACGTTGGTTGTGTCCACCCGCAATACCCCCATGATGGACAGTTTCTGATTTGTGAATCCTGTAAGGCTTTTGCCGAATTGGATTCTCCCCTGATTACAACAACCATCGAACAAAGTGCCGCCGATGTCGATTTCGAAGTTCATCGGCATACAGTAGAAATTATGGGGCTCTGCCCCCGTTGCCGTATCAAAGTATGTAGTGAGGACAATAATGAGTGATACTGTTTCACCGCTCCTGGAGGTTTCCGCAGTCGATCTTGTTCTGGGCAAGCGATTGTTACTGGAAAAAGTCAATTTCAAGATTGGTGCGGGGGAAATCTTGACAATTATCGGCCCGAATGGCGCAGGGAAAACGACCCTTCTGCGTGTCGCCCTCGGCCTGCAAAAACCAACAACGGGGAAGGTTTCCAGGCAACAGGGGCTCACGATTGGCTACATGCCACAACGCTTACAGCTGGATTCAACTTTTCCCCTGACAGTGAAACGTTTTCTGTTTCTGGCCTGCAAAAATGATTCTTCCAGGGTTTTACCATTGCTGGATGAAGTGGGTGCCAGCCATGTCTTTGAATCGCCATTGCAGAATCTCTCTGGTGGAGAGATGCAACGGGTTTTACTGGCTCGGGCTCTGATCCGCGACCCGGAGATTCTGGTTCTTGACGAGCCGGTCCAAGGGGTTGATGTTCATGGTCAGGTTGAGCTCTATCAGCTGATTTCACGCATTCGTGATCAACGTGGCTGTGCAGTCCTCATGGTCTCTCATGATCTCCATCTGGTGATGGCGGCAACCGATCAGGTCCTCTGTCTGAATCGTCATATCTGTTGTAGCGGCACCCCCGAATCGGTGACCAACGATCCCGCCTTTGTGGAACTATTTGGACCAGCGGCGGTCCAAAGTATGGCTGTCTATGTTCACGATCAGACCCACCATCATGAAGAATGTGCAACCTGTAACAGGAGGGCGATAAATGATTGATGATTTCCTGTTGCGTGCCTTGCTGGGAGGTCTTGGAGTTGCATTGATTGCCGGGCCCTTTGGTTCTTTCGTCGTTTGGCGGCGTCTGGCTTATTTTGGAGATACCCTTGCCCACTCTGCATTGCTCGGAGTTGCTCTCGGGTTTATTCTGCATATCAATCTGACTCTGGGCATTATCGTCATCTGCCAAGGGCTTGCAATCCTCCTGTTCCTCAGCCAGCGCCAACGTCACCTGGCCAGTGATACAATGCTCGGAATTTTTTCTCATGGAGCTTTATCTTTGGGATTGGTTGCTCTGGCCTTCATGAAGGATGTCCGTATTGACCTGGTGGCTTACCTGTTTGGGGATATCCTTGCGATCAGCAACAGTGATCTCAGCTGGATATTTCTGGGTGGCGGACTCGCCTTGGCTCTTCTTCTCTGGCTTTGGAAGCCGTTGTTAGCGATTACAATCCATGAAGACCTGGCTCGGGTTGAAGGGATCCCGGTTGATCGGATCAACTTGATGTTTCTGGGATTAATTGCCTTGATCGTTGCAGTCATGATGAAGGTGGTGGGAATGCTTCTGGTAACGGCTTTGCTGATTATCCCCGCAGCAACCGCCCGACGTTTTGCCGGAAATCCAGAAGTGATGGCATTTCTGGCCAGCATCATTGGCTGCCTGGCAGTCGGTGCCGGTTTATACGGTTCTTTTCAATGGGACACACCAACCGGTCCGACCATTGTGGTTGCCGCATGTTTGATATTTATATTGGGGTTGTTGTCACCTGAACGCTTGCGTCGAAACTGAAAGAATTAGAAAGATAGTGCCTCCTCGACAGCAAGTAAAAGATCCAAAATTTGATGATTTTTCTTATAGGTCTTCAATACTCCGAATCACCTGTTCAATCACAGGTCGGTCAGTTTTAGGATTAAAAAAGACCGCTTTCCAGGCAGGGATATTGACGCCATGGGGAGAATAGCCAATAGCAGTGGTGAAGCTGAGGCGGGCGTCAATTTTAGGGTTGAGGTCATGAACGCGCTTATCAAACAGGTGCTTAATCTCGTGGAAGTAGCGCTGCTGTTCTTCAAGCGTCAATTCACCTCGTTCCAGTTTCGCATAAATCTCTTCGGCATTTCTTCCTTTGGGTAAAACCCACCAGAGCACGGTTGCTCCTGGAGTATCATTATTAAGAACCTTACAGTAATCGAGGGCCGCCAGTTCTTTCTTTAACAGTGCAGTCATTTCCAGGGCATTCGCCAAAAGCACCTGATAGCCGCGCAAGCCGATACCGTTGAGACTGGCCATCACCGAATAAGGGCCAATGGCGGGACGGGAACATTCCAGGGTAAACAGGGCCGGGTCATGGCGGTATTCAGCTTCGCTGAAATAGGGAACCTGATCAATAGTTCTGAGCAGATGGCGAAGGTCATCTCGGCGATTAACGATGAAAGCACTGGCAGGATAATGCCCCCAGCCCATTTTATGGAAGTCTACAGTGACGGAATCAGCACATTTAAGGGCTTTTGCATGCCGCTGAATCTTTTCGATAACAGGGAGTGCATCTTCTTCTATGCCAAAGGGATTAAGGTTCAGGTCGTATTCATTCAGGACACAGAGGATCCAGCCAACAGCTGCATCAACATGCAGCTGTGGTGCGGGAACCTTATATTCTTCAGCTTTTGCATCAATCAGATTACGGATTGCGGCAACATCGTCAATACCGAAGGCATCGGTACTACCAAAGGTGGCAATCACAAAGGCAACCCGCACGTCCTGGCGGTAGAGTTCATCCAATTTTTCTTCCAGAAGATCAAGGCGCATGGCAAAGTTGTGATCGGTCGCAATAGAGTGAAGATTATCGGTGCCGATTCCCAACCACCCCGCCAGAGTTTTGTTAGAATAATGCGCCGCTTCAGAAACCAGTCCGGCAAGCTTTGCCCCCTGTAATCCTTTGCTCATCGCCTGTGGTAAAACCTTTTCAATACCGATTTTCCCACCGTAAAGATTTGAAATTGTCCCCCCCATATTAAAAATTCCCCAGGGTGAATCGGTGTGATAGAAAACCAGATTGGCCAAAGCGGTAATGGCTTTCACTTCCAGTTCATTCGACCGCTGACTGTAGGTATCGATGCACAGGTTAGGATTTTTCATCAGGCAGGCCAGAGAGCCGATCAAAGAGGCATAGTTGGCTGGCCCTTTGACATTCTCCAGATGCAGCTTGGAATACCACTCGTCTGTCCCCCAGTAAAAGGGGAAGATCGCGTCGCGGGCATCACGTAAATTCCCGGTAAGCGTGTGTATCTCCGGGTTTGCCTGAGCTGTTGCATAGTTGCGCGACATCAGCCCACCAGGATTATGAACGCCGTCAGTTTGCAGAGCATTGAGGAGTTCATTGAAGATTTCCATCAATTCTTCGCGGTTACAGGTAAAGAAGGTATCAATAATTTCCTGGAGAGTTTTATCCTGCATTCTGGTGCTCCTATTGTTGACTTGTTTCAACCAGTGAAAAATCAATACGGCGGCGCCACAGTTCCACCTGTTTGACACGGACACTCACGCCCATTCCAGGTCGATAGCTCTGATTACGACGCTCACCAGTCAAGGTCATTGTGATCGGATCAAAATGAAAATAATCATTGAGGCTACGGATATGAACCAGCCCATCGACATAAATATCATCGAGTTCGACGAAGAACCCGAAGTCAACTACCGAAGCGATGGTTCCATGATAGATTTCTCCAACGTGGCCAGCCATCACCTGACAACGCCGGAGATCAAGCAGTTCTCGCTCGGCCTGCATGGCTCGCCGTTCTTTAGCGGAGCAATCTTGTCCCAACTGGATCAGTTTTTTCCCTGTTGGCAGGGAACTTGTCTGTTCATCCAAAGTTTGCTTCAGGACACGATGCACCAGCAGGTCAGGATAACGCCTGATCGGAGAAGTAAAATGGCAGTAGTGGCTGGCGGCCAAACCAAAGTGACCATGATTTTCGGGTCCATAGCGGGCTTGTTGTAAACTACGCAGTAAATGTTGCTGAATCATTCTCGCTTCTGGCAGATCCTTGACCGCATCAAGTAATTGCTGCAGGGATTTATGGAGATCTTTTCCCAACACCATCCCGATACCGCACTGGGCTGCGAGTTGTTGCAAGTCCTGTAATTTCATCAGATCCGGTTTTTCATGAATCCGATAGAGAAAAGGGCGATCTTTTTCTGTAAGAAAACTGGCCACAGCTTCATTGGCTGCAAGCATGAACTCTTCAATCAAGCGATGGGCCTGATTGCGGTCAATTTTCCTCAAATCAACAGGCTGGCCATCGTCACCAAAAACAATTTCAACTTCCGGCAAATCCAGATCAAGACTGCCACGTTGTTGACGCATCTGACTCAGGATAGTTGCCAGTTCAGCCATCTCAATTAACTGCTGACAAAGCAAGGGTGCTATCTCCGATTGTTCAGGATCAGACAGACAACCGGCAACCTGAGTATAGGTCAGGCGCGCCTGACTGCAGATGACAGCAGGATAAAATGTTGCTTCAACCGTTTCACCCAGGTTATTGATCAGCAGCTCAGCAGTCATAACCAGACGGTCCTGATGGGGATTCAGGGAACAAATACCGTTACTCAAAGCTTCCGGCAACATGGGCAGGCAGAAGTTGGGAAAATAAACGCTGGTGCCACGTTCCAGAGCGTCATTATCTATCGCACTCTGCGACACGACGTAATGGGCCACATCAGCGATGCAGACCCAGAGGCGATAATTGTTATCGGCCTCTTTTCGCAAAGCGACAGCATCGTCAAAGTCTTTTGCGCTTTCACCGTCGATGGTGACCAGTGAAAGGGCACGCAGATCAATACGCTGGTCCAGATCTGCAGCTTCAACCTGCTGAGGCTGATCTTCCGCTTGCAGCAGAGCAGCTTCTGAAAAAAGATGTGGAAGATCATGATTGCGAATAACGCTTTCAATATCGACATTGGGATCATCTGCCGCACCCAGATGCTCAATAATATGGCCGCGCGCGAGGCGATGTCCCTCTGCGTAGCTGTCCATCTCAATATTGACGACATCACCGTTTTTAATCTCTTTGACGGGTTGGATTAAAATTGGCCCCCCCAACGTTTTTTTCATTGGCCAAACCTCTGCCTTGCCACGACGAAGCTGATAATGACCAAGAACTTGACTATGAGCACGTTCAAGGACTTTATGGACATGCGCATAGCGTTTACGCTGGTGGGCAGAAAAATGACAGCTGACCTCAACCCGGTCTCCATCCATGGCAGAGCCAATGGAACGGGCCGGGATAAACATATCTTCACGCTCAGGGTCATCCAGGCGTAAAAATCCATATCCCCGTTCGGCCAGTGAAAAGGTGCCTTGCAACAGTTTTTGTTGCTCGCGCAGGCGGTAAGACCCTTTGCGCTCTTCAACTCGCCGCTGGTCGACCAATTGCTGGAGAATACGGGTGAGAAGTTTTCGTTCCTGCCCACGTAATTGGAGCTTTTCCGCCAGCATGCGACGGCTCAAAGGCTTTTTACGCTGCTGTCTCAACAGATTTATGATTTTATGTTCAAGGGGTAGCATGTAGTCTCGATGGTCTTAATGGTGCCTTCTATAGTTGCAGCGATGGCTCCTGTAGCGCTGACATCTGCTCACGCAATTCAAGAATATGCTCTCCCCAGTACTGCATGCTGTTAAACCAGGGAAAGGTTCTGGGAAAAGCGGGATCATCCCAACGTCTGCCCAGCCAGGCACTGTAATGCAGCATCCGCAAGGTGCGTAGTGGTTCAATCAGTTGTAATTCAACCGGGTTGAAATCATAAAACTGACAATATCCTGTCAGAATTTTATCCAGTTGGAGCCGTTGTTGATCTTCAGAGCCTGACAACAGCATCCACAAATCCTGAATAGCCGGAGCCATGCGGGCATCATCAAAATCAACAAAATGGGGAGCGCCATCACGCCAGAGCATATTACCGTTATGACAATCACCATGAACACGGATGTGTGGCATTGACCCAGAGCGGGAAAACCGCTCATCGATCAGCTGCAACAGATCTCGGGTCAAGGTTTGATAGGATTCACGATATTCCATCGGGATAAAATGATCACTGATAAAAGCGACAGACTCATGACCAAAATTGTGATTGTTCAGAGTTGGACGGCTCTTGAATGGGTGTCCGGCTCCGATCGCATGGATCCGCCCTAACAGCCTGCCAATGATCAGCAAGTGTTCCAGATTATCCAATTCCGGCGAGTGGCCCCCTTTACAAGGAGAAAGACTGAAGCGAAACCCCTGATACTGGCGCAAGCTTTCTTTGTTCGGGGTTCGCAGGGGTGCAACCACCGGAAGTTCATGTTTCGCCAGTTCCAGGATAAAGTCATGCTCTTCAAGAATCTGCGCATCGGACCAACGTTCTGGCCGATAAAATTTAGCAATCAGTGGTTTGCTATCCTCAATACCCACCTGATAAACCCGGTTTTCATAGCTGTTGAGGGTTAAAATCCGGCAATCACATTTATAGCCCTGCGATTCAACCGCATCCATAATAAAATCCGGGGTCAGTTTGTCAAATGGATGTTTTTTGCTTTGTTGGGCCATAACTTCCTCGCATGAAAGGGATGAGGAAGTCTACCTTTCTCGACAGCGCAAGTAAAGCTGATCAGTTAAGATAGTCCTGCAGTTTTGGCCAAAGCAGTGAGGCCGCAATTCCCCACATGGTTAAACAGACAAAACCATCGAGAAAACGCCAGGCCAGGGGTTTGCGGAACAAAGGGGCAAGCAAGCCAGCTCCCAGGCTCAGGGTGAAAAACCAGAGGATTGAAGCGGTCATGGCTCCTGCACCAAACAGATAGCGTTCGACCTGAGAAAATTGGCCACTGAGTCCACCAATGAGGACAAAAGTATCAAGATAGACGTGGGGATTTAGAAATGTCAGTGCCAGGGTTGCCAGCAACAATTTTTTCCTGGAGGGTATGACGATTGTCGTTGATTCCAAACTTCCACCCTGAAGAGCCGCACGGAAAGAGCGGACACCATAGAAGATCAGAAACAATGCTCCCAGCCAGGTGGCCAGCTGTTCCAAAAGGGGATGTGTTGCCACAACGGAACCAACACCACTGACACCAAGGAGGATCAACAAGCTATCACTGAGACTACAGACGAAAGCAGTTTGTAGCGGGAAATTTCGACGAACCCCTTGCGACAGAACAAAAGCATTCTGAGCCCCAATGGCAATAATTAATCCCCCTCCGATTCCGATTCCCTGTAGAAATGAAAGCATAACAATTCTCCATATTAGTTTCTTTTAAATAAATCTTTATTATTTAATAAATATCATATAGACTGTGGGTCTCTTGTCATCAATTTATTGGAGGTCTGCAGGTGAAGTTATATCACTGGATATTCGCGATTGTCCTCTTAGTATCTCTTCCTCAATATGCTGCGGCTGAGACGAATGCCTTTTTCGGAACCGTCAAAGATATACAGACCGGTGCCTTCCTCGCCAATGTTGAGCTACGTACAAGCGATGATTTTACTTTCAGTGATATGGATGGTGCTTTCCACCTCAATTCTGATGCGACAGAAATTATCGTCAAACTGCCCGGTTACCTGCCAAAAAAAATTGCTGCGACTTTTCCATTGCATATCAATCTGCAATCTTTCACCCCTAAAGCCCTCTACCTCTCTTACTGGGCCGCCGACAGTCACAGCCGGCGTGAACAGCTGCAACAACTGATTGGTGAAACCGGCATGAATGCGCTGGTCATTGATCTTAAGTCCACTCGGGGAGATATTGCCTTTCGGAGTCAGATCCCCTTGGCAAAAGCTGTCGATGCACAAAAAGTCAGAACCCTGAAAGATCTGCCAATTTTTCTTTCTGAGTTAAAGCAGCAAGGAGTTTATACCATTGCCAGAATTGCCGTTTTCAAAGATGGAAATTTGGCCAGGAACAGACGGGATCTTGCGGTCCATACCCTTGACGGACATCTTTGGGAAGACGGTGAAAAAATCAGCTGGACGGATCCCTTCAATCCAGAGGTGTGGGATTACAATATCAGTGTTGCAAAAGAAGCCGCGGCTATGGGTTTTGATGAAATTCAATTTGACTATATCCGCTTTCCGGCAAAATCGGATCTGATGTTCTCACGAGAAAATAACGGTGCAAATCGAGTTGCAGCAATCAATGGATTTTTGCAGCGAGCCAAGCAACAACTAGCAGAATATCCGGTCATGACATCAGCTAACATTTTTGGTTACACCTGCTGGAAACATAAAGATCAGAAAATTGGCCAAAAGCTGATCGACCTCGTAGAGCATGTCGACTACCTTTCACCAATGCTCTACCCCTCAGGGTTCCCGCATGGCGTGCCAGGCTATAGAAACCCCGTAGAAAATTCTTACGAAGTTATTGCCCTCTCGTTACAAAAAGCGAGCGAACTGACCGGGATCCCTGCAGTCCGCTTTCGCCCCTGGTTACAAGCTTTCCGGGATTATGCTTTTGACCGGAGAAGTTTTACTGCAGATGAAATTCATGCACAGATTAATGCCAGTGATGCCAGTGGCAGTCATGGTTGGATGTTATGGAACGCTGCCAGCCGTTTCAGCCTCGCTGGGCTGCAACAAACTATCCCCCTTGGCGAATTGAACCTGGTGGATGCCAGTCCAAAGGCGGGAGACTCAACAATCCTCACCCGGGCAGCAGAAGCCGACAACACTTACCCACTCATGTAGTCACGATGTATATTCAATGTGTAAGCAAATAACAGCAGGTGAAAAAGGTTTATAGGCTATGTCCCACTCGAAACGAATTTTGTTCCTCTGCACCCATAATTCCTGCCGTTCGCAGATGGCTGAAGGCTTGATCAATCATGATCTTGGTGATTCTTACATCGCCTATTCTGCCGGCACCGAGGCGACACACGTTAAACCCCTGGCTATCAAAGTCATGAATGAAATTGGTATTGACATCAGCCACCATCATTCAAAAACTTTGAACACTTTTGCAGAACTATCATTTGATTACGTCATTTCTCTCTGTGATGATGCGGACAAAAAATGTCCACTATTTTTTGGCGGCATTCAGCGTGTTCATCTTGGTTTTGATGACCCGTCACAGATCAAGGGTCCTGAAGAAGAAGTCTTGCCTGAGTACCGACGCGTGAGGGATGAGATACGTCAACGTTTGAAACAGTTTTTGACAGGTCAATGCTCTTAGCTGGACATTTCAATAAAGCAAGACTCAATAAGTTCAGACTCAGGAAAAGACAAGATAAGCCAACAGCGTCACCCCCGCACCAAGAAGAGCTCCAAGAAAGACCTCTTTGGGTGTATGGATTTTCATCAGCAAACGGCTCTGGCTGACAAGTACAGCAAGCAACAAGACCATCATCCCGATCAGAAAACTTTCCCCGAACAAAAACGTAGAGACCGCAATTGAAAATGAAACAGCAGCATGCCCACTGGGCAACCCTCCATGCAACGGTGTCCCCCGATTGTAATGAGATTTAAGCAGAACAACGAGAATAACCACGATCAGCAAGGCCCCGACCGGGATTGTCCCTTGCGGTTCTTCACCAAAAGTGGGTTCGCTATGAAACAGTGGGAAAATATGGCCGGAAAGAACCAGATAACCAAGAATGACAGCTCCAACACTCGTCACAAGAACTGCCCCGGCGGCGACATCTTTGGCCCGTTTGGCCAATTCATGATAATCGTCAGTGACAAGGTCAACAACAGCCTCAATCGCTGTATTCATCAATTCGGCAAAGATGACAATAACTGCAGCTAGAACCAGAAGAAAAAACTCCAGTGCTGAGATCTTAAAAAATAGTGCCATGAACACGACCGCCAAGGCAGCAACAAAATGATAGCGAACATGGCGCTCGCTCTTCGCAGCCCAGAGAATTCCTTCGATCGCGCAATTCAGACTTTCCAACCAGCTTGTCGGTTTCATAATGCGATCCTACTAAGAATGTAAAAGGTTACACTGAAGATAACATCATCTGTGAAAATCACAATCGAGATTCATCCATTTACTCTCGCGGGAAAACCGGCTAATCTCTGAACCTTACATTAAATAATATCAGGAGACACCAACACATGAGCGAAGAAAATTTTACCGATGACGAAATGAATGAAGACGAAGAAAGTTTTGCTGCAATGTTTGAAGCCAGTCTGGCCGGGGTTGGCCAACAACTGGAGCCAGGCAAGAAAATTGAGGCAACAATTCTCCAGATCGGCTCTGACTGGTGCTTTCTTGATGTCGGCCAAAAAGGGGAAGGAGTTCTCTCTTCTGCAGAGCTTCTGAATACCGAGGGAGAAATACAGTATGCTGTTGGCGATAAAATTTCTGCCTATTTCTTATCTCGCGCCGGTGGCGAACTACGCTTCACCACCAAAATTGGTGGCAGTGGCTCCGGCACTGAACAACTGGAAAATGCCTACCAGAGTGGTATTCCCGTTGACGGCACCATCGAAAAAGAGATTAAAGGAGGCTTTGAAGTCAAGCTGGCTGGAAATGTCAGAGCCTTTTGCCCCTTTTCCCAGACTGGATTGCGCCCGGCAGATCCAGCCGAACTGATTGGCCAGAGTCTGCCCTTTAAAATCAGTCAATTCAGCGAGCGGGGGCGCAATATTGTTGTCTCCCATCGCACCATTCTCGATGAAGAGCGTGAGCAACTGCGGGTTGGTCTGCGGGACAGCTTGAAAGAGGGAATGGTGGTCAAAGGAACCGTCACCAATATTCGTGATTTCGGGGCATTTATTGATATCGGCGGAATTGAGGGTCTGTTACCGATTTCTGAAATCAGTTATGGCCGTGTAGAAGATATCAATGAAGTTCTTAACCTGGGACAGGAGCTTGAGGTTGCCGTCAAACGCATCGATTGGGACAACAACAAGTTTTCTTTCAGTTTACGTGATACTCAGGCTGATCCCTGGAACAAAGTTGGATCTATCTTTAAGGTTGGCAGTCAATATCCTGGCAAGGTCAGTCGCCTGGCGCAGTTCGGCGCGTTTGTCACCTTGGAAGATGGAATCGATGGACTGCTCCATATCTCCAAGTTGGGCGAAGGACAACGTATCCGCCACCCCCAGGATGTGGTTCAGGTCGGTCAACAGCTGCAGGTGACCATTGAAAAGATTGATCAGGATGAACGCCGGATTTCTCTAGCCCTGAAAGCACAGACAGACGAAGGTGAAGAGACCAGCTACACAGAAGCACCGTCAGCTTCTGCAGGATTTGGCAGTCTTGGTGATCTACTTAAAGCCAGTCAGGAGAAAAAAGGTCGTAAGAAACGCTGATGAAAAGCAAGAGCACCTCAAAATCGGCCATTCTGTTTTCCATCTGCATGGCCCATTTTCTCAACCCGTTTATGCTCTCGGCTGTCGGCGTTGCTTTGCCAGTAATAGGACGAGAATTTGCTGCCAGCGCTTTACAGCTAGGCCTGGTGGAAATGACCTTCATGTTGTCGATGGCAATTTTTCTTCTGGCTATGGGACGCTTGGGGGATATTCATGGCCGACGCAAAGTTTTCCAACTGGGGTTGCTGCTGTTTGCGTTTTCCGGTGGTTTGATTTCCCTGTCGAATTCAATCGAAATGCTCATTGTTCTGCGCTTTTTACAAGGATTGGGCGGAGCCATGGTGAACGCCACAACCATGGCTATTCTCGTTGCAGCCTTTCAACCTCATGAGCGAGGTAAAGCCCTTGGTATCGCAATCGCCAGTGTTTACGCCGGGATTTCCTGTGGCCCTTTCGTCGGCGGCTTTATGGTTGAGCTGTTCGGCTGGCGTTCACTTTTTTACCTGATGGTCCCACTGGGTCTTCTGACCTATTTTGTCACTTGGATTAAAATCAAGGAAGAATGGGCAGATTCCAAAGGAGAACCTTTTGATTGGCAAGGTGCTCTGATTTATGCCCCTTCGATTCTGCTTCTGGTCTACGGGGTTACCCATCTGAAACACAACCCTGGAATGTGGGGTTTACTGATTTTGGCAACAATAGGGCTGCTACTGTTTTTTCTGGTCGAAAAGCGTGCAAAGTACCCGATGCTGGATATCCGCTTATTGCTTGAAAATCGTGTTTTTGCCTTAAGCAACCTTGCCGCATTATTCAACTATGCCGCAACCTTTGGTGTCACTTTTTTTCTCAGTTTATACCTGCAGTTTGTGAAAGGCATGGGCCCTCACCATGCGGGCACAATCCTGATTGTCCAACCGATTGTGCAAACACTTCTGTCACCAATTTGTGGCCGCCTCTCTGACCGGGTTCCCGCATCAATATTAGCCACGCTGGGCATGGGGTCAGGCGCTGTAGGACTAGCCTTTGCCGCAAATTTATCTGCGGACTCCTCTTTAACTCAGGTGATTTTGCTGCTGATTTTCCTTGGACTGGGGTTTGCACTCTTTTCTTCTCCAAACGTCAGTATGATTATGGGAAGCGTTCAACCCCGTTATCTGGGGGTCGCCTCAGGGTTAAGTGCCAGTATGAGAACATTCGGGATGCTGACCAGCATGACTATTATCACTATAATATTTTCTTATCTGATGCAGGGAAAACCGGTCACACCGGAAACTCAAGTTGCATTTCTGGCCAGTATGAAGATAGCGCTGTTAGTGTTCTGCGGGCTTTGTGTTGTCGGGATTGGCTGTTCCCTCGGTCGGATTAAAAATCAAATGGAAAGAACCTGATAACAGATAGAAAACTTGTATATGCTATTTTCTTACAGGGAGAGAAACAATGAACTATTGGCTGATGAAATCGGAACCGAATGCTTTTAGCATTGATGATTTAACAAATATGCCGGAACAGACCGAGCACTGGGATGGTGTCCGCAATTATCAGGCTCGCAACATGATGCGCGACCAGATGAAAATTGGCGATCAAGTGTTTTTTTACCACTCTAATTGTGAAGTTCCCGGAATCGTCGGAATCATGGAGGTGGTACGCGAAGGCTATCCCGATCACACCGCCTTCGATCCTCAGAGTAAATATTTCGACCCCAAAAGTGATCCACAGAATCCACGCTGGATCATGGTCGATATCAAATATATCCGCCATACCAAAAGGGTCATCTCTCTGGCAGAATTAAAGGCATGCGAAAATTTGGAAAACATGCAATTGGTACGCAAAGGAAACCGACTATCTATCATGCCGATTCAGAGTGATGAGTGGAATTATATCCTGAGCCTGGAGGATAGAAGATCTATCTAGGTTTCCCACTTGAGGCTTTTAGCATCAAAACCAGCGACAATAACAGGTTTGATAATTTCAAAGTAAGGGGACACATCAAAATCTCGCGGCACAAATAGGCTGTGATGGCGAGTTTTTAACGTTTGTTTACGGTAAACTTGTCCGCTTGCATCGCTGCTTTGTTGGTAATCAATTTCGGGAAGAATCGGGTAGCGAATCGATTGAAATGCCTGGGCAATCAACGAGGAGCAAATAGCCCGGGTTGGATCTCCGCTACCCAGAGTTAATAATCTGCGCCGCCAGCGTGTTGGAATCGGTGTTGGTAAAAGGAGATAACGAGCCAGATCAAAGATATTCTTTAAATCATACTGATGCCCCAGGCGCTCGACACCATGAGCAATTAACTTCTGAATATCTTCTGCTGAAAGTCCTACGGGGCGGCAGATTCGTGTATGAACCTTATTATATTCACTAAGTGGAACTAATCGCACCCCCTCCAGAATATCAACTTCTAAAAGAACGTTATCACCTGTATTTCCATCTTTGGAGCCATGTTTATCCCCAACAAACAAAGCTGCATGCGACCAACTTGACTGAGTCAAGTATTTAATCACGCCACTGACCCGACTGCTGCCGTCAACAAGAAGAACGTCTCCCGGTTGAAGTGCTGCTGCTAATTGTTCAGGGTGGCTGGTTGCAAGCGGAGCTGTTCCAGCTCGTGGCTGGCTCAGATATTCGGCTAATCGATAGCCAATTTTTCGCAAGAGGGCTTTTGACGTATTCAAGGAGTCTCCTCATCCGTTTTTCATATTAAATATGACTATAAACTTAGCAGAGTCACAAGTGAATAACCAAAACTTAATCTATTTAAGAGATATATACAAAAGATAAGATGCTGAAAATATTGATTTTCAACTAGACATCCGGAGAAATCCGAGCCGATGTCGAATGAAACAGTTGTTTGAATCCGTTAGAGTTGAGTCAAAAGCAGGCAGGGAAAGATTTTCCGATTCTCACAACAGAAGGAGGACAACATGAAAACAACATTAGCTATTTTAATTGCAGGTCTGATTTTTCTTGCAACCCCGATGCTGGCATCCGCTCATGGAGTCCAGAGTGAGAAACAAAGCCACCACAAACAATGGGTAAAAAATGATCGGTACAACCACAACTCTCATTATGATCACAATGGTTATCGCTGGCAGAATCGTTATGAGACAAAGCGAAATCACCAGAAAAAGAATCACCTCAGAAAGGAATTACGCAAAACTCGCCACGAACTTCATCAGGTAAAACGACAAATCAAACATAATCGCCAGCGCCCCCACTATGCAAAACCAGTGGTTGTCCTTGGGGTACCACATCTTGTCTTTCAATTTGGCTGGTAATAAATTTCCAGTACCTCTATTTTAACTGAGGTACTGTTCAAAAGGAGCCAACCCGAAACGGGTGGCTCCTTTTATATTGGTGTCACAAAATCAATTCAAATTCTGCAGAGACTACTTCAACCTCCAGTTCGTTCCTTCCCGGGTATCGAGTAATAAAATCCCTTTCTCTTCAAGTTCCAGACGAATTTCATCTCCTCGCGAAAAGTTCTTTTCTGCGCGGGCTTGCAGGCGTTGCTCAATAAGTTCTTCGATCTGTTCCTGACTGATATCCAGCTTCAACAGCCCCGCCAGTTTGACTTTTTCCAGCCATTCGGTCGGTTGTGATCGGTAGAGACCGAGAACGCTTCCCAAGCGCAAAATTGTTGCATGAAGATCCTGAACCTGAGCAACCAAATCAGGCTTTTTCTTGAATTTTTTTGTTGAAATCAAACGGTTCATGGTACGAACACCATCGAATAAATGGGCAATGGCCAAAGCGGTATTAAAATCATCATCCATCGCTTCACGAAATTTTTCTTCGAGTGTTGCCCCTTCCTGACTGGAAAGGTCCGTCGCTTCTAACCCCTCAATAGCAGCTTCGGAAGCTTCAAGAGCTTCATAAAAACGCCTCAATCCGCTTTGTGCTTCTGCCAGATTCTGGTCGGAAAAATCAATCGGCGATCGATAATGGGCCGACAAAATGAAAAACCGGATAACTTCTGCATCATAAGTTTTCAAAATATCACGGATAGTAAAGAAGTTGCCAAGCGACTTGCTCATCTTCTCCTTGTCAACATTAACAAAACCGTTGTGCAGCCAATATTTAACAAAAGGCTTACCACTGGCGCCTTCACTCTGCGCAATTTCATTTTCGTGGTGAGGAAAAATCAGGTCGCGCCCTCCTCCGTGGATGTCAAAGCTGTCACCAAGAAGCGATGAACTCATGGCTGAACACTCAATGTGCCAGCCTGGACGTCCGGCACCCCATGGAGATTCCCAACTGGGTTCGCCGGGTTTTGCCGCTTTCCAGAGAGCAAAATCCATTGGATTCTGTTTCTGTTCCCCAGGAGAAACCCGTGCACCTGACAGCATCTCATCCATATTGCGCTTGGAGAGTTTCAGGTAATCAGGAAATTTATCGACACTGTAATAGACATCCCCACCCGATTCATAGGCCTTCCCTTTGTCGATCAGTTTTTGATTGATCTCGATAATCTGTTGGATATATTCCGTGGCACGTGGCTCATGGGTGGGTTTGATCAACCCTAGAGATTCCATATCTTCATCAAATGCCTGGATAAATTCCTCGGCTAGATCGTGACTTGAAATTTCTCTTTCATTGGCCCGATTGATAATCTTGTCATCGACATCGGTATAATTACGAACGTAAGTTGTTTCATATCCGGCAAACTGCAGGTAGCGAAAAATAATATCAAAGACGATATTGGCACGAGCATGCCCAATATGGCAGTAATCATAAACAGTCACGCCACAGACATACATTCCCACTTTACCCGGGACTAATGGTTGAAACTCTTCCTTTTTGCCACTCATAGTATTGTAAACACGTAAACTCATCAAATTTCTCCGTATCGCACCAGTATCGGTATCTTCATGTAAGGGGACAATATCCTTACAAATTTTATTTCACTTTGGCCCAGGTATCGCGTAACGAGACGGTTCGGTTAAATACCGGTATATCATCCGCTGAGTCCTTGGCATCCACGGTAAAATAACCAACGCGCTCAAATTGGAAGGTCTCTCCTGGCTTTGCTTCCAGCAGGCTCGGTTCAATCAAAGCCTCAGTGTTCTGCAGCGATTCAGGATTCAGAGCGGTCAGATAATTCTCTGCTTTATCCGGATTTTCCTGATTGAAGAGACGATCATAGAGGCGTACCTGAACTTTTTTCGCATGCCCGGCAGAGACCCAATGGATGATTCCCTTGACTTTGCGCCCTTCTGGGTTTTTACCCAGAGTGTCAAGGTCGGCTGAACATTTTAACTCGACAACTTCACCATTCTCGTCTTTGATATATTCATCGCACTTGATGATATAAGAATTCCGCAAACGGACCTCACGATCAGGACCGAGGCGAAAGTATTTTTTAGGTGGTGGTGGATCTTCCATAAAATCATCCCGGTCAATATACAACTCATAACTGAATGGCAGCTTACGCGTGCCCAATTCAGGTTGCTGTGGATGATTAGGGGCTTCAAGTTCTTCAACTTTATCCGTTGGATAATTCGTAATCGTCACTTTCAGAGGATTGAGAACCGCTTGACGTCGAAAAGCCGAGTTATTTAACTGTTCTCGAACGCAGTCTTCTAAGACAGATAAATCTATCCAGCTTGCCCCTTTACCTACACCGATCAATTCGCAGAATTTTCTGATCGCTTCAGGTGGATAACCACGTCGGCGCATTCCCACGAGAGTCGGCATACGCGGATCATCCCAGCCGGAAACATACTTCTCATTGACCAGTTGCAGTAATTTACGTTTACTCATGACCGTATAACTAAGGTTCAGCCGGGCAAATTCAATCTGCTGAGGAGCAAAAATACCCAGCTGCTCAATAAACCACTCATAAAGGGGGCGATGATCTTCAAACTCCAAAGTGCAAATCGAATGGGTAACCCCTTCAATTGAATCCCCTTGCCCATGAGCAAAGTCATACATTGGGTAGATACACCACTTGTCTCCGGTACGATGGTGATGCGCGTGCAGAATCCGATACATCGCAGGATCTCGCAGGTTCATATTGGGTGAGCCCATGTCGATTTTTGCCCTCAGGACATGAGTACCGTCAGGAAAGTCACCTGCTTTCATCTTTTCAAAAAGCTCAAGGTTTTCAGCAACACTGCGATTCCTGAATGGACTCTCGAGTCCCGGCTGGGTCAGAGTGCCCCGATTCTCACGCATCTGTTCAGCTGTCTGACTGTCAACATAGGCTTTCCCAGCTTTAATCAGCTGGATCGCCCAGAGATAGAGCTGGTCAAAGTAATCTGATGCAAAATGAAGATGTTCTCCCCAATCAAATCCAAGCCAACGCACATCTGCTTTGATAGCGTCAACATATTCATCTTCCTCTTTAACAGGGTTGGTGTCGTCAAAACGGAGGTGACAGCGACCACCAAAGTCTTCTGCCAGCCCAAAGTTAAGGCTGAAACTTTTCGCATGCCCGATATGAAGATATCCGTTCGGCTCGGGAGGAAATCTGGTAATGACCTGGTTTCGTTTGCCGCTTTTAAGATCTTCAGAGATAATTGTACGGATAAAATTAGATGTGACCGGTGTTTCAGGTGTACTCATGCTTATACCTATCTAGGAAATAATTGCTGCCCGTTTAGCAGCGAAACGTTTCTCATCGCGTTGCAGTAAGACCACAGCATGAGCCGCTATCCCCTCTTCACGACCAGTAAAGCCAAGTTTTTCTGTCGTCGTTGCTTTGATATTAATCTGTCCTGAGTCAACCTTGCAATCTGTGGCGATCAACTCAATCATTGTTGCTATATAGGGAGCCAATTTAGGTTTTTGGCAGATAATCGTTGCATCCAGATTTCCCAATCTGTAGTTTGCTGCCCCCATTTTAGCAATCACCTCACGCAGTAACTTCCGGCTATCGATTCCGGCAAATACTGCATCGGTATCAGGAAAATGTTTGCCTAAGTCCCCCAGCCCCAACGCGCCGAGAATAGCATCACAAACCGCATGTAAAAGGACATCGGCATCCGAGTGACCCAACAAACCAAACTCGTACTCAATTTCAACACCACCAAGAACTAAGCGGCGGTCTTTAACGAGACGGTGAACATCATAACCGTGCCCTATTCGGATCATTTTGCATCTCCCAATAAAGCAATGGCAACCAGAATATCTTCGGGAGTTGTGACCTTGATATTCCGATAATCGCCTTCAAGCATTTGCACAGGATGCCCCAGGCGTTCCAACAATGAAGCATCGTCTGTCGCGATAAAGCCATCAGCATCGGCTTGATCAAAGGCCTCTTTGATAAAATGGTACTGAAACCCCTGGGGAGTTTGCGCCTGCCATAGCCGATCACGATCCGGTGAACCGGTTATTGTGCTATTTTCAACGTCTTTAATGGTATCCTTAACGGGAACCCCAATCGTACATGCACCTGATTTTTCAACAACTTCAATCAGTGCAGATAAGAGTTTGCAGTCAAACAACGGACGCGCCCCATCATGGATTAAGATCGTTCTATGAGGCTGATTGAAACCATCCTCAGCTAAAGCTCTCAGACCATTCCTGACAGAATCCTGCCGTTCAGCCCCACCGGCAATAATTCTGTGAACTTTGTTGAAACCATAGCGATCAATAATATGCTGCTGACAGTAAGCAATGTCGTTGGCGGGGACAATTGGATAAATATTTTCAATTTGGGGGTGATTTTCAAACAGAGTCAACGTATGGGCTAAAATTGGTTTTCCGGCAAGCTCCAGATACTGTTTACTGATTGCGCCCCCCATCCGGCGGCCAGCCCCTGCTGCGGGGATAAGGACAGTTGCTTTCATAGTTTTCCTTTAACCTGAATCAGAGGCTTTCCGTTGCCGAGAGTAGAGCAGTGCCCCTTCCAAACAACAAGACCAGGCACATAATATGAGCCTGGTCTTGAATACTACAATATGAAAAAAAGATTTAGTGAAAAATATTTTCTAATCGCTGTTCAACTTGCGCCTCTTTGGCTCCTTCAGCAAGAGCAACCTCTGTGATCAACAACTTACGAGCCTGCTCCAGAACCTTTTTCTCTCCGTAAGAAAGCTCTTTGCCTGAACCAATCTGGTACAGGTCACGTAACACGTGAGCAACTTCCAGCAAATCACCAGTTTTCAGTTTATCATTATACTCCCGTTGTCGACGGCTCCATGAAGCAACTTTTCCACCATTGCCAGGTTCGGCTAAGGCATCAAAAACTCCCGTAATCCGTTGCTGATCAATTAACCGACGCATCCCAACATTACTGACATTGCTGACAGGGATCATAATTTTCATGTCACTGTCGACAATCCTCAGAATGTAAAACTTTTGACTGTGCCCAGAATACTCACGAACTTCAATGTCCTCAACAACTCCAACTCCTTGAGTTGGATAAACTGCCATATCCCCGACTTTAAACACGATTATGCTCCTTTGGCTAGATCGGTGATAGTAGCACAAACAACTAATTTCGTCAAAGTTATAATTAACGGTTAACCTATTGAATCAAAAGAAGAAACTATTTCAGATCATCGCCCTCATCCAGCTTTTTTATAGAGCTTGTTTAAATAGCTATGTTAAAGTTTCGACCAACAGCTTCCTTTCAACAAATATGAGTGCACATTATGCCAGTATTTCTATTCCTGCTCCTGCTGATTTTTGCACCAAACGCCTATGCTGAACCAAATTCTCTCTCTTTTGCTGAGAGTCTTGCCGCAGAAAATGACTATTATCGCGCCATTACCGAATATAAGCGCTTTCTCCATTATTCTCCTGAAGACAGCCGTGCTGCTTATGCCCAACTTGCCATTGGCAAATGCCTCTTGGCTGGACAGCGGTGGGACAAGGCCGATCTTGCTCTGGAAAAAGTCTGGACCCTTTATCCGGGGAGTGAAGAAGCACAAACAGCCAAACAACTCTACGCTGATGCCGCCTATGACAGAGGAGATTTTACTACGGCAGAAACACGCTTC
Organism: Desulfuromusa sp.; assembly: GCA_036351455.1. Classification (GTDB taxonomy): domain Bacteria; phylum Desulfobacterota; class Desulfuromonadia; order Desulfuromonadales; family Geopsychrobacteraceae; genus Desulfuromusa. Next base: position 8,775 of record JAZBPC010000129.1, on the reverse strand, counting down.
CAAAAGCTTCGGGAAACTCCCTCCACTGAAAGCACCGATTCTCTGTTCTTCAAAGAGGGGCTGAGCCAGTTGCAGCAAAATAAGCCTGATGAAGCCCGCGAGAGCTTTTCCGCCCTCCAATCACCCCTGAATCTGCAATTGTCTATCTCTCTTGATGAATATCAGCAGTTACCAAGGAAATCTCCTCGACTTGCAGGGGCCTTCTCTGCTCTTCTTCCTGGAACTGGGCAGCTCTATACTGAACGACCTCTCCAAGCAGGTATTGCCTTTGCCCTTAATGCTGCGTTCATTTACGGAGCGATAGAATCATGGGAGAATGAAAATTATGCAACGGCGGGGATTCTCTCCCTATTTGAGATTGGCTGGTATGGTGGAAATATTTATAACGCCATCAACAATGCCCACAAATTCAATCGTCGGCAGCAAGAGCATTTTCTCAAACAATTTCAACAACGCTTTGGGCTATCTCTTGGCTGGCAACAGGGACACCCCCAGCTTCAGGCCCTTTTTAATTTTTAACCTAGAAACTGAAGTTAAGTGCGAAAAAGACGGGTAAGAAACTGGCGTGCATAGGGAAACAGAAAAATTCGTGGTCACCTTATTGGCAATGAAAAGTTTTTCTAGGTGCGTCAAGAGCTTGCCTGGAATTTCGTGATTCAACTACAATTTCTAGGTTTAATTCAGGAGGATAATTTCATGCGCATTGGGATCGTCGGCTCTGGAGCCCTTGGCCTCTATTATGGGGCCATGCTGCAACGGAGTGGCCAAGACATCCATTTTTTACTTCGTCGCGACTATCTGGCTATTCAGAGAAGCGGATTACAGGTCCATTCCTGCAATGGCGACTTCCATCTTCCTCGAGTTTCAGCCTATCTGACCCCGCAAGAAATTGGGCCTGTCGATCTGATCATTGTGGGGCTCAAAACAATTTCTAACCACCACCTGATCGAACTCGTGGGACCACTTCTTGGAGCAGATACTGCGATTTTAACTTTGCAGAACGGACTTGGAAACGAGGAATTGCTATCTGCTGCCTTTGGTGCTGAACGTGTCCTTGGAGGCGTTGCATTTCTATGCAGCAATAGAGGGGAGCCAGGAACAGTCCACCATCTTGGAGAAGGTAAAATTCGCCTTGGTGAATTCAGCGGAGGGATAAGTCCCCGCAGTCGCAATCTTGCGGAGATGTTTCAAGCTGCGGGAGTTCCTTGTGATGCGGTCAGCGACCTGCGGCGAGCTCGCTGGGAAAAATTGGTTTGGAACATTCCTTTCAATGGGCTATCTGCATTATTGGAAAAGGATGTAACCGACATTCTGCAACACTCTCCCAGCAAAGAATTGGTTAAACATTTAATGCTTGAAGTCATTACTGCCGCGAATGCGCAAAGCTTGGAAGTCCCTATTGATGGGGCGAATTTCAGCCAGCAGTTGATCACGTTTACTGAAAATATGGATCACTACCAGCCCAGCATGATGATTGACCGCGCAGAGGGGCGTCCGCTGGAGCTGGAAGCGATTTATGCGGCCCCACTGCAGCAAGCTGAAGCAGCCGGTGTCCGCATGCCACAAGTCAAAATGCTGTTCACACTCCTTGACTGTGGGGAAAATTAAAACTGATGGATTCAGACCTGCTCAGGTTTTTAAAATCTCCGGAAATTGTTTCTTGAGAACTTTTAAAGATTGCTCCATGTCGGGCAGACTGTGATTTTCCAAAGTGATGGTTGGGGGGGATTCAGCTGTTTTCAACCATTCGAATAATGTAGAAAAAGGGACCGAGCCCTGACCAACGGCAAGGTGCTCATCTCGTTCACCATGGTTGTCATGCAGATGCATGTGCTTTAAGTAAGGTGCGGTTTCATTCAACCAAGTCAATAATTCCCCAGTTCCAAAAATATTCCAGTGACCGACATCAAAAACGTGCCCGAAATGGGGTGAATCCAGCAGAGAAATTAGACGGATAAAGATATCTGGAGATGTCGCGTAAATATTTTCAATACAGATGGTGCAATTAATCTCAGCCGCACGCAGCAGAAATTCCGGCCAGAAACTCAGGTTATTTTCAAGCCAGATATTTAATTTTTTTTCGTCATCACCATAGGCCAGGCCAGGATGGAAAACAATGCGTCGAGCATGAAGTTTTTCCGCTAACAACAAGGATTGATCTGCCGCTTTCAAAGAAAGGTTCCTGATCCTTTTTCTTTGACTTCCGGGATTAAAATTACTGAAAGGAGCATGCAAAGTCGTGCCCAGACCCTGTTCTTGAAGTCGATCAGCACAATCACCTAGTTGAATAAAGTCGAGACTCTCCAATGCAACTTCCTGACAAGCGACTTCAGGCTGAAGCCTCCGATTAAGAAGAAAGGAAAGCCGTGCCGGCAACAGATGAGCGGGCACATGAACATAGAGAGATGATGTCATCATAAGTTTTTATTCGCCGCAATAAGTTCCAGTTTTTTTATATCAGGTAATTCACCCAGAGCAATCAAAACATGCCCAGCCGCAATGATCGTATTAGCATCAGGATTAAAAATCATCTTTTCGTCATGCTTAATACCAATAATAATGAGTTTCAACTCCTTACGAAGGCCGGACTGGCTCAATGCTTTGCCGACCAGGTGAGATTCTGGAGCAACAGAGATCTCCTCCATCTGCAGCTCAATATTCTTGTCGCCAGTTGCGATATCGATTAAATCAACAACTGATGGACGTAGAATTGCTTGTGCCATGCGCGAAGCACCAATTGTATAGGGTGAAACAACTTTATTAGCACCGGCGCGCTTCAGTTTAATTTCGGCGCCCTCTTCGCTGGCGCGTGCCATGATAAACAGGTCAGGATTCATCCCCCGTGCGGTAAGGATAATAAAAACATTGGCAGCATCAGAAGTGACAGCCGTCACCAGCCCTTTGGCACGGTGAATACCGGCACGTTCAAGAACTTCATCCTGGGTAGCATCTCCTTCGATCAACAGATGGCCATCCTCTTCCAGCCGCTGACAACGAACAGGGTCGTTTTCCACAACAATAAACGGTATTGGCTTTGATGCAAATTCACGACTGATCAAACGGCCGATACGCCCATAACCACAGACAATGTAGTGGCCATGCAGGAGGCTAATCTTTTTTTGCACTTTTTTTCTCCCCAATAGCTGGTAAAACTGCCCCTCGACCATAAACTGAATCATGGAGCCAATCGTGTAAGCGATGGTTCCTACCCCGAATATAATCAGAAACATTGTGAAAACCTGGCCACTGTGTGACAGCCTATGAACCTCACTGTAACCAACCGTTGCCAGAGTAATAATGGTCATGTAAAGGGCTTCAAAAAGATTCCAGCCCTCAATCGTGACATATCCAAACGTCCCCCCACTGATGAGAATCACCAATGTTATCAGAGAAAATTTAATTTTTTTTGACGGATCCATACCCTCTCCACTCGCTGCCAGTGATGATAGCTATCTCACGGGGAAAAAACAAGAAATCAACGAATTGAAAGAATACAGGTTGAATCTACACCAAATTAGTTGTGAAATAATGATTGACAACAATTGTATACTGTATACAATTATACAATCACGATCGGGAGGGCTACCTAGTGAAAAGCAAACAAATTGAACGTCACCAGACTTTACGGGAACGAATTCTTGAAACAATCCGCGAAGCAATTCTTAAGGGCGACTTGAAGCCTGGTGAAAAAGTAGCGGAACCCGAACTTGCTGAACGTTTTGGTATCAGCCGAACACCGATACGTGAGGCCTTTCGTCAGCTGGAATCTGAAGGATATCTGACGGTGGTTCCACGAAAAGGTGCAGTTGTCGCTGCGCTGTCAGAAAGAGATATTCAGGAATATTATGCAGTTAAGAGTATCCTCGAAGGTTACGCTGCTGAATTGGCCGCCAAGAACTTATCGGAAAAAGAGCTGGCAAAGCTGGAGTCCATTAACGAGCGACTCAAACAGCTCGCAGCTGACGGTGATGTGAAATCATTCTACAAGGTCCACCATGAATTCCACGACACATTCCTGAAAGCAGCAAACAATAGCAAACTCTATGACTTAATTATTCAGCTTGGCCTGAAATTTGGCCGGCTACGGATGGCGTCTCTTTCTGTCGAGGGACGCATGGCAATTTCCGTCGCCGAGCATGAAAAACTACTGGAAGCATTCCGTAATCATGATGGAAAAACAGCTGAAAGTCTGGTCAAAAAAACTGCTGCTATCGGTGGCAATGTATTGCTAGAGAGCATGGCCCACTCACAGGGAGAACCAACCAGAAAAGCCCTTCTAAACCAAAATATTGATGCCTACTAACAACACCTGATTTTACGATTTCAACCAAGCCCTGATGCTGCTGGAAAAATCGTGCAATTCCAAACAAAGATCATCCTGCCAACAGGAATCTGAACAGGTGTTCCCCTCCAGGAGCATCTGAAGTTGATCGCTGGTCATTGGAAATGGTGGGATAGCTTGGAGTGCCGCAACGATAGGCTTCATCAACCAGAGAGGCTGGTGAATTTTTCGAGCCCCTGCCACGAGCCCTAAAGTTTGGGCGATAATATCTAGCAGCTGATCATAACTGTAAGCCTGAGGCCCGCAGCACTGGTATGTTTTTCCAACCGTTTTTTCTTTATTCAGTGCCGTCACAAAACCATTGGCAACATCAGTGACGTTGACTGGCTGAAGTTGATATGTCCCATCACCCATGACTGGAACGACCGGCAGAACTTTAATCAATTGTGCCAGCATATTAATAAACTGATCTTTCGGGCCGTAAATCAATGATGGCCGAAAGATGGTCCAGTCAAGGTCTGATTTACGAACTATTTCTTCTGCTTCCCATTTCGTCTGGTGGTATTTACTGACAGCGTATTCCCGCGTCCCATTGGCACTCATCTGCAGATATCGTTTCACCCCCTGATCTGTTGCAGCTTGAACAACATTTGCCGTCGATTTAACATGCAAGTTTTCAAATGTCACTTTTTTGTTAGGAAACTCACGAATAATTCCTACTAAATGGATAACCGCATCACAACCGCAAAGTTGATCTCTTAAAGATTCAGGTTCGGTCGTATCACCAACGACCTCTTCAATCTCATTCAAATGGACGAGATCTCCTTGCGCCCTCACCAGAGCACGGACAGAATAGCCAGCCTTGAATAAATGATGAATGATTTCTTGGCCAACAAACCCACTACCACCAGTAATAAAGACTTTCATAGCGCTCTCCATGAGAATGATTTATTCTATTTATAACATACATAGGACCTCTGTAGCAGCAGATCATCAAGATAAAAACCACTGAGTTCATTCCATAAAAGTCCCTGCCAGAAATGAAGAAAAACAAATATTTATCTTTTAATTATTAACAGGTTATTATATTGTGTATTTTTAACAAAAGGCACCTTTTAAAAGGAGCGCTACTGTGTCCACAGGTCAAATATCAGCATCACACGAGTACAAGCTCTTATTGGTTGATGACAGCCCCATGAATCTGGACACCCTACTTGCCACTCTGGGTAACAGTTATGACCTCCGGGTCGCTATTGATGGACAGTCTGCACTTGCCCTGATAGAGGCAGGATACCATCCTGACTTGATCCTGCTCGATGTTATGATGCCTGCCCTGGATGGCTATAAAGTTTGTGCTCAGCTAAAAAAAAATGATCAGACCAGCGACATCCCCATTATTTTTCTTACGGCCCTCGATAGCGATGAAGATGAGGCTAAAGGATTGGAATTGGGTGCTGTTGACTATATCACTAAACCTTTTAATCCCGCCATTGTCAGACGCAGGGTACAGACTCAATTGGAACTGAAGCATCATCGAGAACATCTGGAGCACCTGATTGCCCAAAAAACACGCGAACTAGTTGAAACTTATGCAGACCTGAAAAATGTCCATAACCAGATGTTGCAGCAGGAAAAGATGGCTTCAATTGGTCAATTGGCGGCAGGAGTTGCACATGAAATTAATAACCCCGCTGGCTTTATCGGCAGCAACCTGGGATCGCTTCAGAAGTATGTTAATAAACTGAATGAAGGGCTTGCTTTTATGGAGCAATCCCTCAAAAAAATTGACAATGAAGAACTTCAGGCCGAGATCAAAACTAAAAAAAGGCAGTTAAAACTCGACTTTGTTCAAGAGGATATTAATGACCTGATCAATGAATCAAAGGATGGTATCGAGCGAATTGCCACAATTGTCCGCAACCTGAAAAACTTTTCCCGCACGGAAAATGACAAACAGGTGGCAACCAACCTGCAAGAAATGCTGGAGAGCGCAATCAATATTGCCTGGAATGAAATTAAGTATAAGGCTCAAATCAAAAAAGAGTATCAAGCTCTTCCCTTGATTACATGCTTCCCTCAACAGTTAGGACAGGTGTTCGTAAACTTGTTGGTTAACGCTGCCCACGCAATTGAAGGCCAAGGGGTCATCACAGTGAAAACCCGGCAGGAGAACAACTGGGCAGTGGTAGAGATATGCGACACGGGAAGCGGGATTGCTGAAGAGCATCTTGCAAAACTGTTTGAGCCCTTTTTCACGACCAAAGAAGCCGGTAAAGGGACAGGGCTGGGGTTAAGTATTTGTCACGATATCATCCAAAAGCACCGTGGCTTAATTGAAGTTGATACGACATCTGGGATAGGAACAAGCTTTACGATTAAATTGCCCTATCAATAACAAAGGATGAGCAGGCCTCTAAAGGATAAGATCCTTATATGAATCTTGAAATAAAAAAAATGGCCGATAAACTACAGGAACACTCCAAGGCCCTTGAAAATAGTCTAGCGGAACAAACCAGGGAACTGACCGAAAAAAATAACCAGCTGGACTCAGTCTATCGATCTATCCAAAAAGTCGAAGCGCGCAGAAAAGCCCTGAATGAAATTACCAGAAATTATTTGACCAACGGCGATCTGGAACAGTCTCTGGAGCTATTGGTCGTCAATGCTGCTCAATATGTTGGAGCTCTCGCTGGCCGTTTTCTCCATTGCACCGTTGAAAAGGGTGAAACAAAGGTCACATCGGTTTCTAAAATGTGTTGGTCAGGTTCTGATGTCAAAATTGAAAACCTTCAGGCTCGTGAAGCCTTCGAAGAATATGCTCAAAGCCTGATACATTCTGCCGGAAACTTATTGACTGGGACGTTGATAAACAACCAAACCATGTTCCTGGATGCTAACCAATACCGAATGAAAAGGAGTATCCCGCTTCCCGCTGGACATCCTGAGATCGAATCTTTGGCATTAATCCCCATATCCATTGGAGGAGAAACCCATGGAGTCATTGCTCTAGCTAATTGCCCCGGTGGCTTTGATACCAGCCAAGAAGAGGGATTGGAAGCCTTTGCTGCTGAAGCGGCCCTGCTGATCCATGCCGATTCTCGGGAAACTGCGCGTTGCGCTGCAGAAGAAACGGCACGACTTCGAAGCACATTTTTTGCCAATATGAGTCATGAGCTACGCACCCCTTTGAACGTCATCATTGGTATGAATAAACTCCTTCGGGAGATGAACCCTTCCTCTGAGCAGCTGAATTATCTTGGAAAAATCGGCTTTTCTGCCAACCAATTATTGGCCCTGATAACTGATATTCTCGATCTGGCAAAGATTTCAGAAGGGGAAAAACTAACCCTCAAAAATGTCACCTTTCAGCCAGAGGAGTTTTTATACGGCATTACCCAGCTTCTGGCATTCAGACAAGCCAATCGCAAGGTAGAACTGCATGCCGATATCAGTCCTGAGATCCCCCCTCACCTCATAGGAGATTCTCTGCGTCTCACCCAGATTCTCAATAATCTACTCGGTAACGCCTTGAAATTTACTCCCGAGGGAAGCGCAACCTTGCGCGTTGTACCGCTTCAAAAAACGGCAGTGCAAGTGACCCTGAGCTTCAGCATTGTTGATACCGGGATTGGTATGACTGCAGAACAGATAGAAAAGGTTTTTCAGCCTTTCGTTCAAGTTGACACATCACCAACTCGTGAGCATGGGGGTAGTGGTCTGGGTCTCGCAATCAGCCAACAATTATGTCAATTAATGGGTGGCGATTTATCTGTTGAGAGCACTCCGGGTCAAGGAAGTACTTTCCATTTTGAGCTGCCCTTTAAAATTGACTTAACAATGAGCCAGGAAAAAAAATCTCTACAGCTTGATTCTAATCTGCAAGGCTCATCGGTACTGATTGTGAACTCTTGCCCCGCTTGCTGCGATATCTTGCCGTCCCAGCTTGAAGCAATGCAGTTTGAAGTTGATTCTGTGTCCTCATCAAGTGCAGCTCTGATGAGGCTCAACGATGCCATGAAGCAAGGCAAACCTTATCCACTTGTGCTGATCGGCCTTTTTCTTGATGAAATGACGGGTCTGGAATTTGTTGAGTTGCTAACAGAACACGATTTTCCTGACATGAAAAAAATTCTTTTGGCCAATCCTGCTGATATAGCCAAGTTCTCAGAACGGAAGGCAACCCTTGGCATAACTGAAGTGGTCTCTATTCCAGCAAGCCCTGACGATTTATTTAAAGCAATGAAGAATAATTTTGATATGATTTCGGGGTTACACAGTTCGACTCCTCCAACGTCTATACATTGGCAGCAGGTCAAGGTTTTACTGGTGGATGACAATGAAATGGGTCGGGAGTTAGGACGCGCTTTGCTGCAGAATGTTGGGATTGAAGTCTATGAAGCTGAAAATGGTCTTGAAGCTGTAGATCAGGTTAGATCCGGAAACTTCGATCTGGTGCTGATGGATATCCAGATGCCAGAAATGGATGGACTCAG
>JAZBPC010000128.1:0-3030 GCA_036351455.1 Desulfuromusa sp. | reverse complement strand
CATTTTTTCTTCTGTTTTAAAGAGCACTGTTTCACGTCCCATGAGATTTCTCCCGGTTGATTTCAAGAAAAATGGCCTTTGCTTTTCGGTTAATTGCATGCACTGGATAAATAATAGTCTGTTATCGGCTGGGCGTCAAACATCAATCCAAGGATGCGGGAGAGAAAACGGGCAGGCTTTGCTTGTGGCGTGCAATTAATTGCACCACATCGTGGTCTTTTTGGGTAAAGAATATACAGCTTTCATGTTATTGAGTGTCCTGAAGGCAATGATTCCGATATCGCATGGGTGAGGGAATGAAGAAAATCTAGTATAGCAACCAGTACGTTCGAACAATTATTTTTGTAGTTAGTTGCAAATGATTTGATTGTTAATAACCTTCCTAGGTTGCTGTACTAGTGAGGTATCTAGGTGAGATTGACACTGATGACTGTGTTGTAGAGCCTGTTCCTGCCTTGCGTTGCAGCCCGGCGGATTTTGGTGGTGAGGTGCTGGTCGGGTTTAAGGGGGGAGCTCGCTCTGCTTTTCCGGCATATTTTATGCATTTCCTAAACATAAGAGTAAAGATGTGACGCAACCGAGTAAAATTTTATATAGAAGGGGTCGGTTATGTTAAGCAAGAAAATGAAGCACGAAAAAGAATATGCAAAAGAAGTGGGGGAAAGTATATATGCTGTTCATTCAGGGCAATATGTTTTGCTTTTGTTCATGTGTATTTTTTCTGTCACTTTTCTGTTTGCGACGTTCCTGTTCTTGACAACAGGGGATGAAATGATTTTTGTCCAAGACATGCAGACCCCCTTTTTTTCTTCCAGTTTTCGATGATGGCTGCGGTGATGGCAATAAACGGATTTTTATCAGACGCTACTGAACGATGGGGCATGCGTTAGAGTGTACTGCTGTTTTAACTTGTGAAAATGGTTGGCTTGAAATTTTATGATGTACGACTGCCAGATGACATGCTCTCTTGGGTGCCCGTGCGGGTCGGGCATTTTGCCCGCAAAAATGAGGTGAGCGCCTTATTGTCAGGGGGGCGTTAGTATGGTTAGATAGAGACAATTGAGATGTAAGTGTGGCTTTCCGAGAATAATGTCTGAAAGGAGTGGCAAGATGAGTACAAATACACAATCCGTGATCAAGAAAGAGTACGATTGCCCTCTGACCCGTAAGCATGTTCAGTTGAAGATGAAGCAGGGTGCTCAAAAGATGTGTGAAGAGCCGGAATGCTGCTCAAATGTTGGACAATGCGGCTGTGACGTGGTGCAGATTATTTACGGTATGAGCTATACGGTTGATTGGAAAAAATGTTCTTTGTACTCCTCCTTCACAGAACATTAATTTCCGTTTGTTGTACGCTGTTTTTTTCTCCTCTTTTTTTTCTCCGCAACGATCCTGATAACGGCTTCCCGACATTTTGTCAGGATCGTTGCTTCCTGAAAAGATCCTATCCTCTCTAAATCTTCAGGGTAGTTTTCGTTAATGCAAATTTATTAGCGCCGTAAATTCAAACGGTTGCGGTACGGTGTCATTGGCATGTTTGGCCCTGGATTTTGGGAGAGGATGCAAAAGATCTTTGTTGCAGTTCCCCTGTTTTCAATTCTGTATGACCCTGTCGATTTCGGGATGTTATGTGAAAGAATGAATACCGCGATCAATTTTTGTCCAAAAGGAGAAACAGCCAGGTCAGGGCTGGAGCCAAACCGCTCTCTTGAGCTGCCACCTGACCGGAATCAGAGTCAACCATCAGGGACGACACATCAACCGCTTCAAAATCAGAACCTGTGATATTTCCCAGTTCATCATTTAACACATCATTGTCCCAATTTTCGTTTGGCTCCCCGGATATGTACCAATCAGAACCGTTATCAGCCATAATGATGCCGTACGTTTTCATGGCTTGGAGAATGGTCTGAATAATGGGAGAGTACCCTGAAATATCCACATTCGCTTTGAGTCGGAATCGCTGCCCCATGGGCGGGTACTGACTCCCTGACGAGTCTGACGCCTTGTGACGGGCGGGCCAGACATACTGGTCTCTGGACTCCGCGACAGTAAAACGAACAGCATGATCAATGGTTCCAGATGCCGCCTCTTCATAACGAATTAAACCGGGAAGAATGGGTAGACCTGCCGCATCGGCGGAGGTCCAGCCGTCCGGGCGTAGCCCGTTGGAGGAGAGATCGAAGACGGCACCGGAGCCAGCCGTCCATGATTCATCAGGTTGTATCCAGGCGTAAAAAATCTCATAGAGTTTGCAGTCATCCTGATTCAGAATCAGAACATGGCGGTCTCCGTCGTTGGGTGCTCCCTCAACAGCGGCATCAGGCGGGATGGGATAAGGGCCGGGATCGCTCTCGTCATCATATTCAAAAACCACCGAAGCGGGTGCCTGAGCGGAGTTGACAACAGTGATGGGTATACCTATTTTCGCACCGTCCCATGTACCTGATCCGAAATCTGGATGCAGGCCGACATTCGCGCCGATATTCGCTATCATCTGATCGGAATTCGCCGCCACCGGCATGGTGTCGACTTTGGTATTCCATATATTGTTTTCGGGTAAGATTTCACATCCTGCCAGAGTGGCGGCATAACCGGTTTCTGTAAGACAGATCATTTTGGCAAGCAGCAAGAACCCGATAATCTTCTTCATGGTTTCTCCTTTAAGTAAGTAAAGGTTGGTGGAAGTTAAAAAGAAGGGGAACAGAACGTTCAACAATAGAAAACAAGGGGTAGGCTACGTTAGTTTGCAGGGTCAGTTCAGGTGCGGCGTTTTCTGAAATAAGAGGGGTTTGGAAGGCTGAAGAAAATGGCTGGGGGACAGGGATTCGAACCCCGATAAGCGGAGTCAGAGTCCGCTGTCTTGCCGTTAGACCATCCCCCAGTAGTTTGGAAGGCTGAGCAAATATAAAAAAAAGAGCCGCGAGTGTCAAGGAAAAATATCATCCGTATTCATAAATAAATTCACTTATTCTGATCGCAACTTTTCTTTGCCTGGGGATGAGCGTCATCATACACCTTGGTCAGGTG
>JAZBPC010000127.1:0-7877 GCA_036351455.1 Desulfuromusa sp. | reverse complement strand
CTAGAGCCAACCTAAACAAAAAAACCTCCTCCGATTTCTCAGAAGAGGCTTTTCTCAATGTGGCGTCCCCAGGGGGATTCGCCCACTTCGTCAGTCGCTTCACGCTCCCTCCTGCGTCGGCTCCCCTACGCTCACTGCCGCAAACATCCTGTTTGCTCTTCTGACATCAAGTCAGCGTTCGCTCCGCTTAGAATCCCCTTTTGATCAATCGTAAAAATAGAAAAAGCCCTCCCACTTGCGTGAAAGGGCCATTTCTATTTTGGCGTCCCCAGGGGGATTCGAACCCCCGTCGCCGCCGTGAAAGGGCGGTGTCCTGGGCCAGGCTAGACGATAGGGACTTATAACTTCTAAGTCCCTGCGGAAATTGAATCCGCAGGATGGTACATGTTAAGTGGTGAGCCGGACAGGGATCGAACCTGTGACCATCTGATTAAAAGTCAGATGCTCTACCAACTGAGCTACCGGCCCAAACAACGAAGAGACTTTATACGTGAATCATTTCGGTGCGTCAACCCTTTTTTCAGTCTTTTTCAGTAAAAGGATTTCTCCGTAAAAGGGTCTGATCCCGACGTGGGCCAACCGACACCATTACGACAGGACAACCCGCCCAAACCTCAATTTTATCGACATAATCTCGAACTTGCTCGGGTAATTCTGCATAATCACTAAGACCACAGATATCTGACTGCCATCCAGGAATTTCTTCGTAAACCGGGGTACACTCTTTCAAAACATCAAAGTCCTGTGGAAACTCTTCCAGCAGTTCGTTCTTATAACGATAAGCTGTACAGACTTTAACGGCTTCCAGTTCACTCAAAACATCCATTTTAGTCAGGGCTATTCCAGTTAAACCATTAGTTCGTACGGCTTCACGCAGGGCAACAATATCCAACCATCCGCAACGACGTGGGCGACCTGTGGTGGCGCCAAACTCACTTCCGGCTTTACGCAATTGATCTCCCATTTCATCTTCCAACTCAGTTGGAAATGGGCCTTCACCGACGCGAGTCACATAGGCTTTGGAGATTCCAATGACTTCAGTAATCAGACAGGGACCAACACCTGCTCCGGTACAAGCACCACCAGCAATGGTTGAAGATGATGTAACATAGGGGTAAGTTCCGTGGTCAACGTCCAGTAAGCTTCCTTGTGCACCTTCGAAAAGGACGTTATGCCCAGATTTCATCGCCTTATCCAGGGTTGTTGAGGCACGCCCTAGATAGACGCGCAACCGCTCAGCATAGCCGAGATATTCTTCAATAATCGCTTCTTCGGATAGCGGTGGCTCACCAAGAAACTTCTCCAGATAAAAGTTTTTCTCTGGCAAAACCTCACGCAATTTACGTTTAAAAGTTTCCGGCTTCAGCAAATCAGCAAAACGGATAGCACGGCGACCCGCCTTATCTTCATAAGTTGGTCCGATCCCCCGCCCAGTCGTACCAATCTTCTTGGCTCCTGATTTTTGCTCGCGGGCGATATCGATTTTGATGTGGTAAGGCATAATCAAGTTGACAGCACCATCGACCATTAACTGGCTATCGTCCTTCAGGTACCCTTTTTTCTTTAAGTCGTCAATTTCTTTCAGAAAAACCTTAGGGTCGAGTACCACTCCGTTACCAATGATACAACGTTTACCGGCATGTAAAATCCCGGAGGGAATCAAGTGTAAAACTGTCTTTTCATCACCGATGACCAGGGTATGACCAGCATTGTTCCCACCCTGATAGCGCACAACTTCCTGTGCGTACTCGGTATAAATATCGACAACCTTCCCTTTACCTTCATCGCCCCATTGGGCCCCTACAACAACTACGTTGGCCATATTTTTACTGTGCTCCTGTTATGCCGACAACCTGATATTGTCGACTCATAAAGATTATTCCAGTACGAAGTTATGCTGCTCTAACTGCTTCCAAGAAACCTTCTTTTGTTCCCCATCCACCAGCGAAATTATTTCAACATCACACTCTTTTCCAGCGACGACAGCCATATACCTATAATTCATCTGCCGAGCATAGTTGAGAGCATCCTCCCGCGTGCGATCAAGAATATCCCTTGCCACTGAATACCCTTGACTGCGTAACTGGCAAGCTAATGTCTGTGCAATCCGCAGATTTTCACCCGTCGAAAAAATTAACAGATCACAACTTGGGACAACGCGTTCATCCAACACTTTATCCAAGGCAAACAAGAGATGCAACAAACTAAAAGTGAACCCGGTTGCCGGGGCAGAAAAAGCGTATTTTTCGGTCAGGTTATTGTAGCGACCGCCACTACAGACCGTTTGACCGACTCCAGAAAGAAAGCCCTGGAAAGTAATCCCGGTGTGATAGTTGAGGCCTCGAAGTTCCCCGAGATCGATGGTCACATGATCGAGAACCCCATAGATATCAAGGACATCCAGGACCTGAGCTAGACTGTCCAAAGCCTTGCGGGAACGTTCGTTGCTCACCGATTTTTCAGCCCGCTCAAGGACCTCTCGACCACCATAGAGTCGTGGCAGAGCAAGAATTTCCTCGCAGGTGTTATCTTTCAGTTCACTGCCTTGCAATAGCAGATGCAGTTCTGAACTGTCCTTGCGCAAAATGGCATCAGCAACCTGCTCAGCCAGATGAGCCTCCAACGGCAAACCATCCATAACCCCACGAAAGAATTCCACCTGACCGATATCAATAGTGAAGTCTTGCGCGCCAACAGCTGCCAGAGATTCAACCGCCATAGCGATCATTTCAGCATCCGCTTCAGGACTGTCCAGGCCAATAAGCTCAACCCCGGACTGGAAAATATCCCGATCCTTCCCCGCCTGTTGCTCAGTATGGCGCAAAACGCGGCCGCTGTAGCATAGCCTCAGAGGCAATGGCAGTTCACTCATCCGCGTTGCCGCAATCCGGGCAATCTGTGGCGTCATATCAGGAGGAAATGCCAGCATGCGCCCACTCTGACGATCATCAAAGCGGAAAGTTCGCTCTCGCAGTCCGTCACCAAGTCCCCGTTCCAGGACATCCAGATACTCAAGTTGTGGTGTAATAACAGGACGGAAACCCCAGGCAGTATAAACCCGCTGTAACTGTTGCTGTAAGTATTCAACTTTTGCAGCTTTCAGAGGTAGAAAATCACGGACACCTTTGGGCAGGTCTGTTTCCGGGGGGGAATTAGAAAAACGCATCTATTTATCTCCAGCCTGGTGATGGTATTCACATCAGCACAGGCATACTTCAATTACTTTCAGGTAAAAACTTAAACCGAACGCAGCAATTTAGCAACAGTTTCGGGTACATGTCAAGCAAGGGGGAAGCCTTGCAAATCCGCAGGATTAAAGCGAGAAAAATCGCAATTCAGATAGATTCGCAGGCAAACCGTTCGACTTTTCACTCCACATCATGTGAGGGAAAAATTCCAGGAGTGACCGAGCGCAAATGGAGATCCTGTTGCGGAAATGGTATCTCGATCCCCTCTTCACGGAAACGCTTGTCAATATAGAGCAATATCTCATTTTTGATACGTGGCCGGTTATCGACATCAGCAATCCAGACCCGGAGTTCGAAATCGAGTGAACTGTTGCCAAATTGAATAAAGTAGGGTGTCGGTATTGGAATTTTTAACACTTCAGTGTGAGTTTCCCCAGCCTGTTTGAGGATTCCCAGAACTTTTTCTAAATCGCTGCCATAAGCAACACCGACGGGAACCACAATTCTTATCCGTCGAGTAGAAAGGGTCCAGTTCGTTACTTTCTGTGAAATCATTTGTGAATTCGGGACGATATGCTCAGCCTGATCAAGGCTTTCCACGACTGTAGAGCGCATACCAATCCGAGTCACTGTTCCATACTCTCCATCGATCACAATTCCGTCACCAACTTTGATTGGGCGCTCAAACAGCAGGATCAAACCAGATAAAAAGTTATTGACGATATCCTGCAAACCAAAACCAATACCAACGCCGAAAGCCCCGAGTAAAACAACAAAGTTTTGCAGGCCTAAACCAAGCAGACTTAATGCGACTAGAAAACCGATGAGAACCACTCCATAATGTATCAGTTTCTTCACTGCATCACGAACACCGCGGTCAAATGAACCTGCGGAAAGGATCTGTGCATCTGTGACAGCCTGTAAAACCCAAGAAATTTGCAATGCTAAATAAAAGGCAATAAGTGCGGAAATCAACATTTGCATAGTCAGGTTGAAATGACCAAACTCTATTGACAACTCGGTGAGGTATCCCCAGCTTTCGTTCATCGTTGCAAAAAGCCGCCACACCGGCAGAAGGTAAAGAATTAAGAAACCGTAAATCATAAAGTTCAGCAACCGCTTCAAACGCAAAGCTAATTCTGCACCAAATTCTTTAAAAAAAGGCTGACCAGACTGAACCAGCAGGCCATTGCCCAATTCAATTCCACCACTCATCAACATAATCGCCATCTTTGCAAAAAGCAGCACCATCCCTGTTTCAAAGGTTGCCTGAATTAACCAGGTAGAAAAATTCATATACCCGGCAATCTGACCGATGAGACTAACACCCAGGACAATCACGGTTAACCGCATCAGAGCTCTAAATAATCGACCTTCTCCGGGTTGGCGAACCTTTTTCGAGTGGAGAAGCTGCTGAATCAGAAGAGGGATAAAAATGACCGCCAGAAGAGCAATATAAACTCTGAACAGCGGCTGAGGAAAAGCAATTAGGCGAAATGCTGAGGTCAAGCAGATAACCAATGCTGCCAAGGACAAAACCCACACCTGCCGACGATTTTCTAAAAGTGGAATTGCCAAAGACGTGGCTGAAATTGCAGCCAGCAATAAAAACACAAACCGGAATAATGGCGGGGGGGCAGGGAACCAAAACCAAAAAGCAATGATGGATAAAAAGCCTGCTGCTGCCCAGGAATGGCTGAGAATAAAGTGCCATTCTTCTGTTTCTTGAAGTTTACTCCTGAAATGGCGCAGAAAACTGACAGCCAGCAGAAACGCGGCGGCCATTAACCCCAGAAGCCAATCATTATCGATAAGGTAGGACTTGTTAAATTGAATTGCGGTTGTCAATCCATCTTTAACCTGGCTCCACAGCTCAACAGTAAACTGATGATAAAATTTTGCGGAACCAAAGGAATAGGCATTTTTGCGAAAAGTCGCTTTACGTAATCTTTCCAGAGCCAGGCTCAAACTATCACCGGCAGTACTGACTTCACGATACAATGAGCCAATATTTTCCTGCAGCTGTAATAGAGGCACTGTCGTTTTGTGCAATGAAGCATCAAGTTGCTCCAAAACTTTTTTTACCCGTGCCACCGTATGTTTTGGAGGGGTAACGCCTTGCTTTTTCAGCTCCCCGCCCCAAGTTTCCCAAAAGACCTTGTCCTTTTCTGCCTGCGCTCGGACAGCTTCAATCTCTTGCTGGCGTAGGGTGATCTTGTTTTGCAGTTCATCCAGGTTCTGACGCATCTGGTTAAACTGATTGAGATACTGGCTCAAGCGATCCACATACCAGTCTTCAGGTGAACCCAGAGGTTTGATCTCTTCAGTTATTTTTTTAAATTTTGTGGAAATGAGGGCCAAAGATTCATTCGGCTTGGATAAATCAGCCAATTCTTGAAGTCGCTCTTCTGATCTGGCAACAAAATCTGCAAGCGCAGTGGAACGTGGCCCAAGTTCACTCAGCCCAGGGAAAACAGTGGCCTGAGTTTTAGTTCCATCTGAGCTCGATTCCGTTACAACAACATCAGCTGCCCATGATGACGCGGGAAAGGTCAGACACAGGAGTAAAAAAATATTGAATAAATATCTTAAAACCATTTCTTCCTCTTGAAGAACCAGAGCATGCCGACAGCACAGGCAACCATCAGTCCCCAAACCATCGGATAGCCGTAGCGCCATTTCAATTCCGGCATCAGTTCGAAATTCATCCCATAAATGCCGGCGATAAAAGTCAGAGGAATGAAAATTGAAGCCATAATTGTTAGAACCTGCATCACTTCATTCATCCGCTGGCTGACACTCGACACATAAAGATCAACCAATCCAGAAGCAGTATCTCGAAAATTTTCTACGGTATCGAGAGCCTGGATACCATGATCATAAAGATCGCGCAAAAAAATGTTTGTAGAGTCAGCAATTAGAGGCGACTCACTGTGCATCAGACTACCAATCAGTTCACGCATTGGCCAGATGGCCCTGCGCAGGAAGATCAGCTGACCTTTAAGCTGGTGAACCTGCTGCAATAATTCATGTGTCGGTCGACTGATCAATTCAGTTTCCAGGTAATCAAGCCGCTCACCGATTTTCTCCAGGACATGGAAGTAGCTATCAACAACAGAATCAAGCAGTGCATAGGCAAGGTAGTCGGGCCCACGCTCCCGGATTCTTCCGGACTTGCGTTGCAAACGCAACCTCACCTCATTGAAGACATCGCCTGGTTGTTCCTGAAAGGTCAATACATTTTCAGCGGTCAGCACCAGGCTGATTTGCTCTGCTTGAATCTGATGACTTTGTTCATCAAAAAAGAACATTTTCAGAATGATCAGTGCAGAATGCTCAAACTCTTCGAATTTGGGCGGGTGATTCGTATTCAGAATATCTTCCAGCGTCAGAATATGAAGGTCGAAAGCCTTCCCAAAAGCTGCGACCTGAGTAGGGTCATGAACTCCGTCCAGATTAATCCAACTCACCGTTTTCTGATTTTTTAAGTGCAGGCAGGTTTCCAAACTGACATCAGTTTCGCTTTTGAAAAATTCATCGGTATAATCAAGATAAGAGAAAACTGGTCGTTCCATCTTCTGCTCGCCGACATGAATCAATGAGCCAGGAGACAGACCAATCTTTTTTGGCTTACTCCGGAAGAGAGACGTGACTGTTTGCAGGGGGTCAATAAACAACTTCATAACATCTCTCCTCCTTTTAATATTTTCACAAAGCTTAGCGCTCTAGACCGAAGTCCTCGTCTGTCAGTGATGAAGTATATTCATCCAGAGCTTCTTCTGCTTCG
This sequence comes from Desulfuromusa sp., assembly GCA_036351455.1. GTDB lineage: Bacteria > Desulfobacterota > Desulfuromonadia > Desulfuromonadales > Geopsychrobacteraceae > Desulfuromusa. Next base: position 902 of record JAZBPC010000127.1, on the reverse strand, counting down.
TCCGGATCCGGAACTCTGGCTAAATGAATCAAAGCATCACCTTCATGAGCTAACGGAATATTCAATTGCCCGATGACCACCCCGGTATAGGGGGCATGAATATCTTCCTGTTCGTCACCAAGAGGGTCACTCAGCGTACCAATAAGACTACCACGCTTTACGAATCCTCCTAATTGAACTTTACGGGAAAATATTCCGCTCATTCCACCGCGCACCCAACTGGTTTTATCAGTAATAATGGATTCCCGGTGTTTTGCTCTTTTACTTGCAACCAACATACCCGTGTGACGCATCAACCTGATAACACCCTGCAGACCGGTTTTGATGACGGATTCATTAAAGTAGAGGGCCTCTCCCCCTTCAAAAACCAGAACAGGTTTACCAAGAGCGGCAACAGCCTCCCGTAGAGACCCCTCGCGCAATTCTGAAGGAACAACAACCGGGGCACCGAAAGCCGTAGCGAGTTCTATGGTTTTTGGATCATCCAAGCAGGCACGAATTTGTGGCAAATTACTGCGAAAATTGGAGCCCGTGTGCAGGTCGATACCAAAGTCGCAACGACTGGCTATTTCGGTCATAAACAGATGCGCTATTCTGCCAGCCAAAGAACCTTTTAATGACCCAGGAAAAGAACGATTCAGATCACGGCGATCTGGCAAATACCGGGCACGCTGAATAAATCCAAAAGGATTAACAACGGGAATCGCCAGGAGAGTCCCACGTAAATTCTTGATGGTGCGACTGCTCAACAAACGACGGATAATTTCAACGCCGTTGATTTCATCACCATGCACAGCAGCGCTGACAAAAAGGACGGGGCCACTGCGGCGTCCATGAATGACGTGAACTGGCAGAGTCATTTTATTGCTGGTATAAAGGCGCGCCATGGGTAATTCAACAGT
>JAZBPC010000126.1:0-2272 GCA_036351455.1 Desulfuromusa sp. | reverse complement strand
TGCTGCAACCATCGCCGCGGGATATTCCAAGGCCCAAAACGATGCCAAGGTCGAGGTGATGATGGCAACCGCAGAGAACATATCGCGTCCCAAGGGCGCTCGCCCCGGACTGGTCACCGTAAAGAAGTACAAGACACTGGTGGTAGCGCCGTTACGGCCCTGATGGCCTTTGATGAAGGTCAGTTTTTTTTGTTGCAAACAAAAAATTCCTTTGTTATAACGTGCCCACGTTTCACGCCGAAGTGGTGGAATTGGTAGACACGCTAGGTTCAGGGTCTAGTGGGCGTAGGCCCGTGGGAGTTCGAGTCTCCCCTTCGGCACCAAAAAAAAACAGACCGCGAAAGCGGTCTTTTTTTTTGCCCTCATATCGAGATTCGAAGCGGGCGAGCCATTCCTTTCACACCAGAAATAATGAGAATGGGGTGTTTAGATCAATCCTTTGATTATTAGGTGTGCCATTTAACAGAGGTAAGGCGTCCGGATTATTCTGGAGTCCGCAGATTGAGTGAAAACCTAAAACTGTCCTGTCATTTTGATCAGATCCCTGCATGCCTCGTCTGGTTGCTGTCATAGTCCACAAGAATGTTCAGTATCTCTAATAATCTTATTGGCGAATCATATTTTTAGTTGCAGGAGAACTAAAAGCTGATAATATGACCTAGTCTTAGCACCGTTTCATTTATTTATACCAAGAAGGTGTTGATGAAACTATTTCACGGCTCAATTCGTAAAAAATTGTTGATTCTCGTTTTGGTGGCGACAATGCCGGTGTTCATCGTGCTTTTAGGCACTGAACTGCAAAACAGTCATCGTGCTGCTCAACTCGCAGAAAAGGACACCGCCATATACCTAAGTGGTTTTGCAGAGATTCAGCGAAGAATCACTAATTCCACCCATACACTTTTGCGCACAGTTGCCTCGATCCCAGACATTTACAGTCTAGATGAGGAAAAATCACGGGTTATCCTTTCGACACTTTTAGAAACCAACCCTATCTATACCAATGTTATTCTGGTTGATCTTAAAGGTAACGTTGTTGCGGCCGGTAAAAACCATGATAGCGCCAGAGCGCTAAACTTCGGCGACCGTAAACAATTTAATGAAGCTATCATATCGAAAGGTTTTGTGTCTGGAGAGTTTGTTGTCGGCAAATCTACCAAAGAAGCAATTTTCCCATTTGGGATGGCAGTACTGAACAAGCAGAGCGAGGTGACTGGGGCAATTATAATTGGTGTCAGTCTCGTTCATTATGGAGAGTTTTTTGAGCGTGGAGATTACCCTGAAAACAGCTTTTTCGGTATCTGCGATCATAATGGTATCAGGTTGTTTCGCTATCCTATCAGCAACCAGACGGGTATCGGAGAACCGATCAATCAGAATGTCTTTGAAGCGGCCAAGTTAAGTGAAATAAAGGGGAGCCTGTCCGCCCAAAGTTCTGACGGAAAGAATCGCATTGTTGCTTTTGAACCTCTGCAACTTGAAGGAAACAAAACGCCCTATATTTATATGTTTATGGGGGTAGCATCAGAGCAAATACAGGCACAAGCTCAATCAATCGTAAATCGCTTGATAACAACCAGCGCTCTTTCTCTTTCATTCTCCCTGGTTATTGCCTGGTTCCTGGGTGGCAGAGGTGTGGTTCAACTGATTGACAGGCTTTCATTCATAACCAAAAGGTTCAGTCAGGGGGATAAAAGTGTTAAGAGCAATATCGATTATAGTGACGGTGAGATAGGTGGTCTGGCTGAGTCTTTCGATAATATGGTTGATATAATCCATCAACGTGAAGAAGAGAAAACCAGGCTATTGGAGCAGCTCAATCAAGCCCATAAGATGGACGCCATAGGCCAGTTGGCAGGTGGCATTGCCCATGATTTTAATAACATGCTTGGTGGAATCCTTGGCGCTGGCCAAATGCTGCCGCGGTACCTCTCGGACGAGCCCAAGGCCAAAAAACTCCATTCGATAATAATCCAGTCAGCCACCAGGGCGGCCGACTTAACCGGTAAACTGCTGACCTTTTCCCGCACGTCAAGTAAAGCGTCTACACCCGTAAATATGCATGCGCTTATTCAAGAAACTATCACTCTTTTGCATAATACAATAGATCGCCGCATCAAGATTGAAACAGAACTGAAGGCCGTCCAAAGTTCAATCGTAGGAGATCCTTCCCAGCTTCAAAGTGCAATGTTAAATCTGGGTATCAATGCTGCTCAGGCGATGTCAGATGGTGGAACCCTTCGCTTCTCAACCCGCCTGCTTGATATTGATG
>JAZBPC010000125.1:0-3978 GCA_036351455.1 Desulfuromusa sp. | reverse complement strand
TGCAAACGTAGACGATCCACGTCCGTTGATTCGATTGCGTAAACGCCCAGCGAAGAAGCCATTAAGGCCGGATCCGAACGGACTGCTCCCAGCGCAATGATCAACAACTCCGAAAATTCTTTTCTTTTCTCATTAATCAGCTCTACCGCATCGACAGCGCACAAATCAACAAACAGCACTGTGGATTTATGCTGATGAAGGGATTGTTCAAGAGCAACGAGATCTGCAAGATGAAGAAGGGACGCCCTAGCATGAAGATATCCTTTGATGCGCTGAAGGATTACTGCATCCTGTGTATAAATTAAACTGATCGGTAGTGTGTTCATCCGTTTACAACCTCGCGTTCATCTATCAGCGGAAACTCCACGTGAAAAACGGCTCCCTGCCCTTTCTCGCTTTCCACATCAACAACTCCTTCATGCTCTTGTATAATTCCATATGAAATTGAAAGACCCAGCCCAACCCCTTCTTCTTTAGTAGTAAAAAACGGATCAAAAATATGTTTGCGTTGTTCTTCGGAAAGGCCGCAACCCGTATCACGTATATCCAGTCTGATTTTTGACCGAAGCTGCGTCGTTGTAACGCTCAATACGCCCCCCGACTCCATCGCCTGAATTGCATTCAGGAACAGATTCACGAACGCTTGGTTAAGTTGATCGGCATCTGCCATAACCAAATGATGACTGGCAACCAGACTTTCCTCTAATTTGATCCCATATTTTGTCAGCTGCTGTTCCATCAATCTCAGTGAGTTTTTGACCACATCATGAAATAAAACCGGCTTTAAAGAAACATTAGCCGGACGAGCAAAATTCAACAGCCGGTTAACAATCGCATCGATTCGCTGGACTTCCTGACCAACCAGATCGAAAAACGTATTACGGAACTCGTCATCACTGTACTGATTTGGAAGAAGCTCGGTAAACGTTTTGATCGTGACCAGAGGATTTTTTATTTCGTGCGCCATTCCTGCCGATAGCGTTCCAATACTGGACAAGCGATCGGTTCGACGGATTTGGTCTTCCATTTTACGGAGAAGAGTCATATCGCTAAACACCAATAACGCTCCGATTGTCTTCCCTGTATGACTATGGAAAACTGAACCGCTGACTCGAATGGGGACCTGCCCCGTCCCGACCGGAATGGTCATGTCTTTATCACGGAACCCGGATCCGGTCTGCAGGATGGCTTCGATCGCCGTCACCATCGCACCGGGGAGCATCGTGACCGAGTGATTTACCACATGCTCGAAGCTCAGCCCGGTGATGGCCTGCGCCCGTTGATTGAAGACTGTTATCTGGTGGTTTTCGTCGACTGCGACAAGACCGCTGGCCATGGAATCGAGCAACGTCTCGTTATACAGCTTACCGTCTTGAACCGCAGTATAAAGGCTCGAATTTTCCAGTGCAACAGCCAGTTGGTCGCTCAGAATCTGGAGCGCGCGCTGCTCGCGTGCGTCAAAGATGGCTCCGGTGCTTTTCGGGAACAAAAGAATAACCGTCTCCAGCTTTTTATGCGCAAAACTTCCAACGGCGACAGCCGCACCGATTGAATTCAGCTCCTTCCGGGCTCCGTCAATCAGGCGAGAAGAACGCATGCGTTCTAATGTATCTATTGTGAAAGGCTGGTGATCGCGTTTTAACAACTTAATCAACCCAATGTGCGGCTCCAAAAGTACCGATGACTCTTGTTCAGGAAACACATAGCGCTGTCGATACACCCCGTCAGGATCAATCCTGAGCAAAACAACTCGTGGTGTTTTAAACGTTTGAATAACCAGACTGGAAAAATCCGCCAGCAACTTGTCTTCGGAAGACACTTCCTGAAAGATATGGCGGGTTTCTTCTAACATCTGATCGATGTCAAACGACTTTGATGCAAAAAAAAGTCGCGAGGAAAAATTCTTCATTAAACCTTGAGCAGGAATCACAGAGAAAGCCACAACCAGCGCCGCCAGCAGGTGCGACAGATTGGATGTCTCTTCGACCACCATATAAAATAGCCGATCAGCCAGCCACACGGTTACCAGATACAAGCTAGCTAAATAAATTGTCATCAGAATAAAGGCGGTCAGCCGTTGCAATACGACCGAAACAGACAGTATACGATGAGTTGCAATCCCATAGGCGACAAAACTGTTCATCACCAAAGGAAACAGTGGAAGAAAGCGTGCAGCTTCCGGGGATCCAGAAAGGTTGGAAAAAGCAAACAGGAAAACCCCAAAAGAAAATCCAAATAACCAACCAAGCAATAGAAACTGGCCTTCAGTCCGTTGCACCCCTTGCGTGTTTTTAAAAATATCAAAAATTGAAAAGACCATTCCCACTGCCGTCAGGACAAAAAACAAAATGTAAAGCGCAAGCCCTGCGCCATAATCAACAATGGGAATTGTCTCGGTTTGATTCGAAAAATACGCTGTTGATAAAAAGAAGTCTGTTTGACACAGCGCGACCACAACTGTCACTGCTACAAAAAGATAACGCAACTTATAGCATAGCTGACTCAACCTGATATAAGGTTGCAAAACAACCAGACGTAAAATAAAAAACCCCAAAGGAAGCAAGCTGGCCGTTGCCGAAACCTGTCGACTCCAGAAAGTCACCGAAACAACAGATTCTTGAATCGTGATAATGAACAAGCCCAGCAACCAAGCAATAATCAGAAATGTCGTCAGTAAAAAATACCGGTTAAGCCGCCGGGCAGGATTGGATGCCCAAACAAGCATTCCTATCACAGCATTCCCTGTTAAACCGATTAGAATGATTATTTGAAATGTATTCATCTAACCCGCTTTAATACCAACGTAGTGTTTTCAGCAGTCATACCGTGCGCATTTGCAATGGCTGTATTCACGCGCACACGTTGCGGAACTAAAGGCACATGGTTGAGATCACACTCAGGGTCTGGATCCGTTAGATTTGCTGTGGGAGGAACAACGTCATTCTTTATCGTCTGAATACAGGTAGCCAGCTGCATTAAAGCGGAAGAAGCCAAAGCATGGCCAGTAACTCCATGAATAGAACTTACGGGAATGCGATATGCATGATCCCCAAACACCTCTTTTATTGCCTTAACCTCTTGGATATCCATTGCCGGAATACTGGGAGCGTTAGCACAAATATAATCTACATCTTCCGGACAAATCGCTGCATTTTTCAACGCCCCATCCATGCTTCTTAGCATCCCGTCTAAATCACCTTTAGTAACAGAATCAGTAAATCTGGAACCGGCAACAATTTCAATTAATGGAGTGACCCCTCTCGCCAATGCTCTATCCAACCGTTCCAAAACAACGATCCCTGCACCTTCGGCAAATACCACTCCTGTTCTGTGTTTATCAAAGGGCCGACAAACCTCCTCCGGCGGAAAGTCTGTTGATGTTGTTGTTAAATTAATGGCCGCAAAACTTGCCACAGCAACCGGTGTCACATAGGAATCAACCGCTCCCGCTAAAACAATGTCCGTTCTGCCATCTCGGATCATTCGAACCCCTTCCTGCACAGCATCATGCCCTGAAGGACAACAAGAAGAAATTGTAGTTACGGATGCCTGAAATCCAAAAAAGTGTGAAATCGCTCCGGCTGTGGCTCCAGGCGGAAACGCCCTTACGTTGAGTGGCATTCGTCCCGGACCTTTTTGGTAAAGAATTTCTGCATTATGCTCAATCAAGTGATTTGCACTGGACGCCACCCCCAAATTAACAGGAATGACATCCTCCTGCTGTAACATCTCTGGAGTCAGCCCTGCCTGATCCAAAGCCTGCTTGCAAGCCACCAGACCCATTTGAGTTTGATGAGAGTAACGGTGAGGCCTGCACGTTCCTCCAAAATAGTCCCGCATATCAAAATTTTTGACTTCGCCGGCAATTTTAACGGGAAAGCCACTGGCATCAAAACGCGTTATGGGGCCGATGCCGCTTTTACAATGAATCAAAGAGTCCCAAAACGCATCGAGTCCGATGCCGCAGGGAGACACCAC
>JAZBPC010000124.1:0-3551 GCA_036351455.1 Desulfuromusa sp. | reverse complement strand
TCTTGCCAGATGGTTTCGGTTTTCTCCGAGCTCCAGATTACAACTATCTTCCGGGCCCTGACGATATATATGTATCACCGTCACAAATACGCAGACTAAATCTTCGAACTGGTGATACCATTGAAGGACTTGTCAGGGCTCCTAAAGAGGGTGAAAGATATTTTGCACTACTCAAAGTTGATAGTGTCAACTTTGATCCACCGGATGCAGCCAAGCAGAAGACTCTATTCGGCAATCTGACGCCACTCCATCCCAATGAAGCATTTAGCCTAGAATGGCAACCTGATAACATGTCCATGCGAATCATGGATTTGTTTGCGCCTATCGGAAAAGGACAGCGAGGATTGATTGTGGCTCCTCCCCGTACCGGTAAGACGGTTCTTATGCAGAAAATTGCTAATTCCATTGTGAGAAATCATAAGGAAGTTTATCTCATTGTTCTCCTTATAGATGAACGTCCGGAAGAGGTAACTGAAATGACACGTAGTGTCAAAACGGCCGAGGTAGTCAGTTCAACTTTCGATGAACCGCCTCAGCGTCATATCCAAGTCGCTGAGATGGTAATTGAAAAAGCCAAGAGGCTTGTTGAGCATAAAAAGGATGTGGTGATCCTCCTTGACAGTATTACCCGTCTGGCCAGAGCATATAACACAGTGACCCCAGCCAGTGGTAAAATTCTTTCCGGTGGTGTTGAAGCCAACGCACTGCATAGACCAAAGCGATTTTTTGGTGCGGCAAGAAACATTGAGGAGGGTGGGAGCCTCACTATTTTGGCCACTGCGCTTATTGAAACTGGAAGCCGTATGGATGAAGTAATTTTTGAGGAATTCAAGGGCACCGGCAACATGGAGCTTATTCTTGATCGAAAGATGGCCGATAAGCGTATTTTTCCTGCCATTGACCTCAAACGTTCCGGAACAAGAAAAGAAGATTTGTTAATGAAGCCGGATACACTCAATCGTATCTGGATACTTAGAAAGCTTCTTAATTCAATGAATCCTGCCGATTGTATGGATTTTCTGACTGATAAACTTAAACATCAGAAAAGCAACGCTGACTTCCTGGATTCGATGAATGCATGATTTATTGAACAGGTATCGACATTATCCTACCAATTTATGTTGAAAAAAAACGCTGTTTGGTTATTATGTCAGACTTGTGTCCTGATAATATCGTAACAATTATATAAAATGATCATCGCCCATATTGGCGAGTTGGAGGAATATAAGATATGAAAGTAGGTATACATCCAGAATATCATAAAATTACCGCAGAATGTGCCTGTGGAAATAAGGTTGAGATGGGATCTGTTGTGGAAGAGATGAAAGTTGAGATTTGCTCTGCCTGCCACCCATTTTTTACTGGTAAGCAGAAGCTCATCGATTCTGCAGGTCGTATTGAGAAGTACAAGCAACGTTATGCCAAGCATTTTGCCGCGCAAGATAAGGGTAAGGCTTAATTTCTCACTTTTTTGTCGGGATCTCTTCACCCGACATCAGAGATGTTCTAATTTGTCCACAACGATGCATGGCATTGTTGTGGACTTTTTTAATTCCTCTTCGTCTGGTTGAACGCTATGTTTGAAAAATTTGCGGATCTTGAAGATAAAATATCTCACCTGGAAGGCAAGTTGTCTGATCCTCAACTGGTTAGTAATCAGAAGGAATTTCAAAAAGTTGTTCGGGAGCACTCTAATCTCACTAAACTTAACGAAATATATTTAGAATATTCGAAAGTTCAGAGGGAAATTGAAGAAAACAAAATGATACTTCAGGATGAAGATGAAGGCCCCGAGATCAAAGAACTTGCCAAAATTGAGTTAGAAGAACTTGATGCCAAAGAGATACAACTTGATCAGGCGATGAAGATCATTCTTCTTCCAAAAGACCCTAACGATGATAGAAACACTTTTTTAGAAATTCGTGCTGGCACCGGTGGAGACGAAGCAGCACTTTTTGCTGGGGATCTCTTCCGCATGTACAGTCGATTTGCTGAAGACATGGGCTGGCGTGTTGAAGTTATGAGCTCAAATCAGCTTGGAATTGGCGGATTTAAAGAAATTATTGCACTCATTAGCGGCGACCAGGTTTATTCAAAACTTAAATATGAGAGCGGTGTCCACCGCGTCCAAAGGGTGCCCGAAACCGAAACCCAGGGCCGGATTCATACCTCGGCTGTTACCGTGGCAATTCTACCTGAAGCTGATGAGGTGGATCTGAAAATCGACATGCATGAATTGAAATTTGATGTATTCCGTTCTTCTGGACCAGGTGGACAGTCGGTCAACACCACAGACTCTGCTGTTCGCGTGACCCATCTCCCTACCGGCCTGGTTGCAATTTGTCAGGATGAAAAGTCCCAGCATAAAAACAAAGCCAAGGCCTTGACCGTTCTTCGAGCGCGTCTGCTTGATAAGCTGGAATTAGAGCGTCATGATAAAATATCTCAGAATAGAAAAAGTCAGATCGGCAGTGGTGACAGGAGTGAGCGTATTCGCACCTATAATTTTCCACAGGGTCGTATGACTGACCATCGGATCAACCTTACGCTCTATAAGCTCGACTCAATAATAAGCGGTAAGCTCGAAGATGTTATCTATCCACTTATTACCCATGATCAGGCTGAAAAACTCAAGGCAATCGAATAAGTACTATGAACGTATCTCGTAACAATTGTTTTGAAGAGAACCTTTCAATTTTCTGTCTGACACAGAAATGCAACTGATAGAGTTGCTTCACTTGGGAGAGGCGGAGTTACAAGGCGCCCAAGTTCCGGATTATGAGTTGGATGCACGTCTGCTTCTTGAACACTGCACAGGGAAAAGTAGAACAGAAATATATCTTGATGGTGGATCCGAGGTACAACAACAACTTATCGACACTTATCTGCTGCTTCTGGAACGCAGGAAAAAGCGAGAACCTCTTGCCTATATTGTAGGTGAACAGGAATTCTGGTCCCTACCTTTTTTCGTGACTTCGGATGTTCTTATTCCACGGCCGGAGACTGAATTTTTGCTTGATAGGGTTCTTGCACTGACCATGCCGGAAAATATTTTTAAAGGTCAAATACTTGATCTTTGTTGCGGAAGTGGGGTGATCGCAACTGTGCTTGCCAAAGAGACTGGCAAGAAGATTTATGCCTCAGATATTTCGAAAAATGCCCTTGAGGTAACAAAGAAAAACATCACTCGCCATTGCCTAGAGTCCAAGGTGGCTCTTATTCAAGGCAATCTTCTTTCTCCTTTTTTAGGGGCGAAAAAAATCTCTCTGGTTGTTTCCAACCCTCCCTACGTCAGCAGCTTTGATATTGCCAACAACCTTGAACCGGAGGTTGCTGAATATGAACCTCAATTGGCCCTTGACGGTGGAGCTATGGGACTGGAGATTATAAAAGAGATTCGAGAAGAGTTGCCAACGGTTCTTAGACCCGGTGGCCAATGTTTTATTGAAATCGGGGCAGACCAAGGTGAAGCTGTTAAACAAATGTTTTTAGATAAGAGAGGCGGGTTGGCAGGATTTCAGCAGATTGAAATACTTGTTGATTATGCCGGA
>JAZBPC010000123.1:0-36341 GCA_036351455.1 Desulfuromusa sp. | reverse complement strand
TCTATTGCATTTTCACGTATAATTGAATGATCAGGAATCACGATACCTATACCAATGAAATGACATCAAAATGTTGATTTTACTTGAAATTAATGACTTAATTGAGTTTAATACTTTTTAACTTTCATCAGAAGACAAAATAACCACTGCAAAATTGTATATTTCGAAAGAAAGGCCGACTGATGCCATTAACTGGCGAACTTGAGCACTTACCTATCGTTGATGTTATTCAACTCATTCATTCGACCCGCAAATCTGGGACTTTGAATGTCTATAGCCGTAAAGGTGAAGGTCAACTCGTATTTAACAACGGTTATATCGTCAGTGCAACACATTCCAGTGAAAAACTTAAAATTGGGAAAATCCTCCTTGAAAGTCAAATTATTCAACAGACCGATCTGGATAAGGCTTTGGGAATTCAGGAGCTCTCTACATCTGATCGTAAGCCCCTTATAGCAACCCTGTTAGAGCACTGTGGTCTGTCAAAGGACGCGGCATTTAAAGCCTTGGAAACTTTAATAGAAATGACTGTCGTCGAGATGATCTGCTGGACCAAGGGCATTTTCACCCTGGATATTGATGAGATAAATGTTTCTGACGATTATCGTTATCTCCCCAAGCAGTTACAAACAGTCACCCTTGATACTCAGATGGTGCTGATGGATGCATTGCGAATTTTTGATGAGAAAGTTCATTCAGGAGAAATTAAGCTCTCTGATGAGCCCATGCTCGAAAACCCCCTTGAACACTACGATGAAATTGAAGAACCGGAACCATCAGAAGGTAATATTGGCGAAGAAGTTGTGATCTCCGAAGACCTTTTAGGTTTGGCTGATCTCGATAAAATAGAGCGTAAGAAGCCTCTCGTCTTTAAAAGTCTTGAGGCTTTTGACCCGGCCGATATTCATCGTCAGGTTATCGATAAAAACTTGGCAGATATCCCGGAAGATGGCAAAGAAAAACTTGTCTCTTTCCTGACCGGGATATCAACAAACTATCAGATGGATGATGGTTCCGCGGTTTCTGTTACTAAGTCGCAGGCAGTCATTATTTATACTTGTGACGATTTTTTGCAGCACGCTATCATGACTGTGTGTAAAAAAGAAGGCATCCTCGTTTTTGTCACATCAGATCGGAATGAACTTGATAACTTGATCGACAGAGCTTTGTTTAAATACCTTGAGCCTATCCTTGTTTTTGGAGGCCCTGTTAACGATTTTGAAGGTTTTAATAAAGCGGATATCGTCAATGTTCGTTCACAAAAAATGGCTCAATATCCACAAATTTCGATCATTCAGCTTGCCTCTCCTCTCGACTTCAGTTTTTCTTTACAGTCATTGAATGATGGCACTCGAGCTGTCTTCCCCATGCCTTATTTTTCTGAACGTGAAGAGACCTTTGCTGAGGATATGATAAATTTCCTCAATACCTTTCAGGTTTATATCCGTGGTTGTTTCAATGAAGAGCGACGTCAGCAATTTGCTAAATTACGGAATGGTCTATCCGGCTTAAGATTACTACGTAAAGCGCCTGATATTTCGTTGATGGTCTTACAGTTTGTCAGTGAACTTTTTGAACGCTCTTTAACGTTAATTGTAGATAAAACAGATATGATTGCTGAACGCAGTGTCGGAATACTCTCCAACAAAGAAAATGGCCCTGCAGCCCCAATGAAAATCCGTATTCCAATCCGTAAGGATTCTGTTTTCCGAGACATTATCAATTCTGGAGAAAGCTTCTTGGGAAAACCGGATGATGGAACCTTTGATGATTTGATTTATCCAGAAATTAGCGCTCCAGCAGATAAGACAATCCTTCTGCTACCACTAAAAAGTAATGATCGCGTTATTACCATCACTTATGCCGATTTTGGCAATCGCGCAGTAAGCCAGATATCTCTTGATTTCCTCGAATTTTTTGTAGGCCAAGCTGGGATTGCTATGGAAAATGCCTTGTTCCGCAAGCAACTTGATAGTTCCAATCAGCCCGAAATTATGCACTAGGATATTTTTATGGACAGTAAAACACTCAATCAAATTCTTGAAATTGCTTTTGCAAAAAGGGTCTCTGATGTCCATTTTGAAGTCGATAACCCCCCTTTTTTCAGAGCTCATGGTCAACTTCTACGCTCAAAACTGGCCAGCCTTACCCCTCAAGATACCGAGTTTATAGCTGCAACAATCATGAAAAACAACCAGCGTGAGCTTCCAGCGGATTTCACAGAGTTTGATGCATCCTATTCGTTAGCAAACAGCGGCCGATTTCGTGTCAGTATTTTTAAGCAGCGAGGCAACATTGGTATTGTTATGCGTGTTATCCCCCCTGAAATCGGAAGCTTTAAAGATTTAAAACTGCCTTCAGTTCTGGGTGAAATAGTTAAAGCCCCCAACGGTCTTGTTTTAGTAACGGGACCAACAGGGAATGGAAAATCAACAACACTGGCGTCAATGATTAACCATATCAATGACAAATATGCTTACAATATTATAACCATTGAAGATCCCATTGAATTTCTCTTTTCATCAATGAAAAGTTGTATTATTCAGCGAGAAGTAGGAATTGACACTGTTGATTTCAGTTCTGCCTTGAAGGCTTCTTTACGCATGGATCCAGATGTGATCATGGTTGGTGAACTGAGAGATCTGGAGACAATTGATGCCTGCATAAAAGCCTCAGAAACAGGACATCTGGTTTTTTCTACGCTACACACCCAGAATGCAGCTTCAACAATAAACCGTATCCTTGGGCACTTTCCCCCGGACTCCCAGAAGATCATCCGCCAACGACTGGCAGATATTTTAGTCGCCACAGTTTCTTTGCGACTAGTGGAATCAAAAGATGGCGAAAATCTGATTCCTGTTGTCGAAGTGATGCGCACAACAACAACGATTCAAGCCTGCATCCGTGAAGGGAATCTCAATGACATTGAAAGCCATATTGAAAAAGGGACCGCTCAGTATCAGATGCAGTCAATGGATCAACATCTCATTCAACTCTGTAACAAGGGGCTGATTTCTATGCGGGAAGCAAAACGGGTTTCAAATTCAATGGATTTAGAGCGAAAGTTAACATTTACATAACAAGCAAAAACAGCCCGGCAGAAATAACAGCCGGGCTGTTTCGTTGGAAACTACAGCTGTTTTTCTTTATTGATGAGAGCCACGACACCATTATACATATCTAAAATACATTCAACTTCTGTTACCCCCAAACGCCTTCTATTGCTGACATCAAAAACACAACTTTCACTGTCTGAATGCTCACCATCGATACCGCGTATCTGTAAATGGTACTGATCGGTGATTTTTTTGAAAGATGCCTTGTCCGCGCCCAATTTTGGCAAACAGACATGAACACTGGCACGCATCGCAGTTCCCAGATTGGTTGGGCAGCTGGTGAGATAGCCAAGGCGTGAATCATAAGAAAAAGAAACCGATGTTTCTATCTCCTTAACCGCTTTCCGTAGCCGTTTAAAAACAGCTGGGAAGTCCCCCCCTTGCTGCATAGAGATGATTCTCAATTGATCTTCTTCATTGACCCAAACGAGAAAGGTTTTATCTTGATTGTGGAAGATTCCACGACCTTCCGGCCAATCACGATTTAAGCCTGCGGCATCCAAAAAACGGTCACCAGCCTTGAACAGAAAATGATCTGCTATCAACTGAGACTGAATTTTTTCATCCATCCCCGATAAAGGGTAATACGTTCCAGCCAGATCCCCCGTCAAATCACGTAAAGAACCTGCAACCAAAGATTCAATGTAATTTCTCTGCTCTTTGCTGAGTGCTGGACCTAAAGGCATTTCCGCTAGATTACGTCCAACTCGGATCCTGGATGAATAAATAAAATCACCCTCAGGATCTGGGTTTGAAAGTGATAAGGTGTCTATATCCATGTCACTTTGATGGACATTTTGAGTAGAAAATCCATGATACTCTTCAATAATGGGGTCAAATAGTGGAGCAAAAAGGGTGTAGGATTCTGCATCACCGGCATAAACGCCAACATGACTGTCTTGATTTAGAATTCCTGAATTTATTGCTTGAGAAAAAGTAAAACCATGACTGGTCTCAGCACCCTTCAAATTGTCAAACATCTGTCTCGTCAAATGCCGAGACAACAAGGAAGAGCACCCCTGAGCAAATTCAGGGAAAGACAAACCGTCCCACGTCATCATCATTGCCCTTTCACAGCTAAATGAAAATATATTCTACTTAGATTGAAGAATCAGATAGAATTATTACCCACCAATAAATTATAGAGACAAAACGAATTAAGCATCCTTGTTTTCAGGGACAACGGCTTCACTTGGCTTCAATGGGCTGTCCTCTGTTGTTTTTTTCGATTTTGTTTTGGCCTTATTCACCATCCACAGAATTGCAAACGTGATCACAAGAGTGATTAATACAAACAAAATATCAGCGAAACGAATTGGTTCCATCGGTCCTCCATCTCAGTGGAATTTATAATCATTACGGATTCTTTTCCATTTATAAATAATAACTTAGCATCGGAATGGTGCAATAGGAATAAAAAAAAGGATGATACAAATGTATCATCCTTTCAAATGCTACCCCTCAGGGTAACGAATATTCAATGGCTGGGGCGCCAGGGATCGCCCACTTCGTCACCGACATCATGTCGGCTCCTGCGTCGGCTCACCGACACTCACTGACGCGGACTTCCTGTCCGCTTTTCTGACATCAAGTCAGCGCTCGCTCCGCTTCGATCCCTGAGTAGGATCTTTACTTTAAAATGGCTGGGGCGCCAGGGATCGAACCTGGGAATGCTGGAATCAAAATCCAGTGCCTTACCGCTTGGCGACGCCCCAATAAAAGAGATGGATTTTCTAACAAAGATCGCTTTTGCCGTCAAGCAAAAATCGACCTTACGACGAGTAAACGTTGTAAGATCGATTTTTGCTGATTAAAACAGGTAATTACAGAACAGCCTTGATTGCCTCACACAGTCTATCCATATTAGCAGGAGTCATTCCGGCAACATTAATGCGGCCAGAGCCAACGATATAGATGGAGTATTCATCACGTAACCGGTCGACCTGCTCCTTGGTTAAACCAGAAAAACTGAACATACCACGTTGCTCAATAATTGAAGAAAAATCTTGCTGTACCCCTTTTTCTTTGAGTGTCTTGACAAACAGATGGCGCATCTCGTTAATACGGCCCCGGATATCAGCCACTTCTTTAATCCATTTGGCTTTGAGTTCAGAATCACTCAAAACGACCGCAACTATTTGACCCCCGTGTGAAGGTGGGTTTGAATAATTATAGCGAATTCTAAGCTTGACCTGACTCATAACCGTAGCGGCCTGTGTGGTGTCATCAGCAACAACTGTGAGTGCTCCTGTTCTTTCGCGATAAAGACCAAAATTTTTCGAAAAACTTGAGCAGATCAGCATCTGCTTAACCTTCTTGGTAAGCTCAAGCAAACCGGCTCTATCCTCTTCTATACCGTTTGCTAAGCCTTGGTATGCAAAGTCTACCAGAGGAAGTATCTCCAATTCCGCAAGCAAATCACCGATCTTTGACCATTGTTCTGGAGTTGGATCAATCCCAGTTGGATTATGGCAGCAGCCATGCAGAAGAATGACATCACCCTTAGGAATTTTCTTGATCGACTCATACATCGCCTCAAAATCAAGTCCGTTAGTCTCAGGGTCACGGTATGCGTACTTTTCACACACAACGCCAGCTGCTTCAAAGATGGTATTATGATTGGCCCAGGTTGGATTACTTAACCAGATTTTGGCACCAGGATGAACAATGTTCAGATAATCACCGGCAACACGTAATGCACCTGTGCCACCGGGACATTGAGCAGTTGCAGCACGCTTGCTGGCAATAATTTCATGTTCTTCCCCAAACAGGAGTTCCTGAACTTGAGCACAGTAGACGGGTTCACCAGTCATTGCCAGATAGCCCTTTGAATTCTCTTTTTCAAGAATGCGCTTCTCAGCCTCTTTCACTGTTTCAAGAACCGGGGTTTTACCGGTTGAATCCTGATAGACACCAACAGAAAGATTAATCTTTTCAGGATTAGGGTCGGCCTTGAATGTTTCGGTCAGGCCAAGAATAGGATCTGGAGGGGCAATTTGAACATTCTCGAACATACCAGTGAACCTTTCACAAAATTTAGGGTTGAAGGGAACTGCATAATGGTGTTGTTTTCTTAGAAATAAGCATCTAACCTGCTAACTTTATGGTCCAATATCAAATTTACAATGCTGCTTTCTTCTACCTTAAGCCACATTTCTTGTCAAACTTAAATGGGTTTAAAAACCATATACAGCATAATAATTGAAATAGACATTAGCTCTGCACTTCACTGCTCCAAAACTTTCTTCTTGCAGATTCGGCCAATGAATATAAAACCGGCACAACCACCAACGTCAGTAAGGTAGCAAAGGCGAGACCAAAAATGACTGCGACAGCCATAGGTCCCCACCAGTCGGCAGATTCCCCACCAATGACCCAACTCAACGATTTAAAATCAAAGCTGACTCCGATGGCCATAGGCAACAAACCCAGGATGGTTGTTGTCGCGGTCAATAAAACAGGTCGAAAGCGAACCGTTCCGGCACGAATCAATGCTGCATTTAACTCCATCCCCTCCGCAACAAGTTGATTGATGTAATCAATCAGAACAATAGCATTATTTACAACCACTCCAGCCAGGGAAATAACCCCAATCCCGGTCATTATAATTCCAAAAGGGGTTGAGGTTATCATCAGACCAAGGAAAACACCTGTCAATGAAAGGAGGACAGAAGTCATAACAATCAGAGTCTGTAGCAAGGAGTTAAATTGGGTGATCAGAACAAGCATGATCAATAAAATTGCTCCGACGAAGGCTTTCGACAAGAATGCAGCGGCCTTCTGTTGCTCTTCCTGTTCACCAGAATAACTGATCTGATAACCAGCGGGAAGCTGGATGGATGAAAGGCGTTTTTGAACGTCCTGTAGAACCTCATTACTATTTCGTCCGAAGGCGTCTGCAGATACGGTGACAACCCGCTTTTGATCAATGTGACGAATTGAACCAAACCCTGTCCCTAACTTGATATTGGCAATAGTCGATAGCGGTACAGGGGAGCCGTCAGCAGCAGGAATAAGAAGATTTTTGATGTCGGCCACTGAAGTACGTCTTTCTTCTGGCATTCGCGCAACGATGTCGTATTCGTCTTCTCCTTCACGATAAACCCCTAACTTTGTACCACTGATGGCAGCTTTGACCATCTCAGAGATTTGAGCGGTTGAAAGATTCAACAAACTGGCTTTTTCACGATCGACATTGATCCTTATTTCCGGTTTTGCCTTTGAAAAATCATCTTTGAGATCAACAAGACCCTCCACATCTTTAATTCTTTGTCGCGTCTCAGAAACCAGCTCAGCTAAAATATCAATCTGCTCACCACTGATCTCAACACTCACTGGTGGTCCTGTTGGTGGACCTTCTTCCTGTTTTTCGACCTTGAACTCAGCTCCGGCTATCGGTAATACAGCCGTTCTTATTCTGTCGAGGACATCACGGGAATCATCTTCCCGATCTTGCCGGTCTATAAAATCAAGTGAAATTTTAGTTAAATTTGATTGGACACCTCCCCCGCCTCTATCACTTCCTGAAACACCAACTTCAGCAACAACATGACGGAGATCTTTTTCTTTTAAAGCAATGGACTCAACCTGTTGCGACAACCGGTTACTCGCTGCCAGGTTCGCCCCTTCAGGGGCTTTGATTTCGACAAATGCGAGATTAGGTTCTAAATCCGGGAACAATTCAATCCCGTGCCCTAATACTGCATAGGAGGTACAGATACCAAAAAGGAGAAGAAATGAAGCGGAAACAACCAGAAGTCGATGTTTCAAAGCATACTCCAAAGTTTGCCCATACCATTTGATAATCTTACTGGGAGCCCTTTCTCTCTTATGACCCTGTTTCGACAAAGACATCATGTGCCCACAAACTGTAGGATTTATCACCAGTGCAACGAATAAAGAGGCACTCAGGGTAATAATCAGCGTCAGGGGTAAAAACTTCATAAATTCACCCATAATTCCCGGCCAGAAGGTCATCGGGAAAAATGCACAGAGGGTTGTTAGTGTTGAACTGATCACAGGCCAGCCAACTTCGGAAACAGCTGTTTTGGCTGCTTCTATGGTGGAATAACCTTCCTGCATGTGGCGGTAAATATTTTCAACAATAACAATGGCATTATCGACAAGCATTCCCAATGCCAGAATCAAACTGAACAGAACCACCATGTTGAGGGTAATCCCTAGCAATTGCAGGACAGAAAAACTGAGAAGCATGGAAAATGGTATCGCGATGGCAACAAAAATCGAGTTGCGGAAACCAAGAAACATAAACAAGACCAGCACAACCAGTATCAGCCCGGTAATAATATTGTTCTCGAGCTCCGAAACCATACGCCTGATATCTTTGGACTGGTTGAATGTCACCGACAAATCAATCCCATCGGGAACAAGCTGTTCAGCAGAATTAAGTAGCGCAAAAACCCGATCAGCGACCTCAATAATATTGGCTCCGCTTCTCTTCTTAATCGCCAGTGAGACACTTTGGCTACCGTTTAAACGTGCATAGCTGGTTCTATCCTCAAAAGAATCGACAATCCGTGCAACATCTTTAAAATATATAACCTGTCCGTCCCGTTCGGTCAGAACCAGATTGTCAATTTCATCCGGATCAGAGAATTCACCAGGAATGCGTAATAGGTACTTACCCTGACCAATGTCAATGCTTCCACCAGGGATATTAACGTTCTCCTGACGAATCGCCAGCACAATTTCACTCAGGGAAATATGGTAGGCATAAAGGCGATCAGGATCAAACTCAACCCGGATTTGTCGCTCGCGACCACCAGTCAAAACGACATCGAGGACGCCTGATATTTCTTCGATCCGATCTCCAAGTTTCTCACCAACTTGCTTCAAAACCGTTTCGTCAACATCTCCTGAAACCGCGATCATAAGAATGGGAAATTCAGAGAGGTTTATTTCGAGAACCGATGGGTCGTTTTCCAAATCATTCGGCAGGTCCCCTTTTGCCTGATCGACTTTATCTCGTACCCACTGCAAAGCATTATCAATATTGACATCAGGGGCAAATTCAACCGTGATCATCGAAGAGCCTTCAGCACTGACTGAACTGATCTTTTCAACGTCCTTTAAGCCCTTCAATTTCCGCTCAATCGGATAAGTGATCAGACTTTCGATGTCATCAGGAGTGACCCCTTCATAGGGTGTAACAACCAGAACATAGGGAACGGTAATATCGGGCGTGGATTCACGTGGTAAAACGATATAACTGTAAATCCCAACAATCAGAATAATCAGCATCAGGGCAAAAACGGTACTACGTCGATCAATGGCAGCATTTGCAATCAACATGACTTATTTATCTCCCACCGCGATTTTGCTACCATCGACTAAAAGTTGCTGCCCTGCGATAATCAGTTCCTGATTCTGTTTCAGCCCTTCTTCAATAACGATTCTCTGTCCAATTGAGCTGCCAATGACGACATTTGTTTTCTTTGCCTGACCATTGCTGTTAATAAAAACATACTTTTCCCCGTCGCGATCAATCACGGCAAACAAGGGGATTGAAATAACCTGTTGCAGTTTTTGCCTGACAAACTGCGCGCGAACAATCATACCTGGTCGTAATTTGGCGGAGCTGTTGTCAATAATAATTTTCGTGCGGTATGTTCGTGTTGCCGGGTTAGCCGAAAGGGCGATATGATCAATAACTCCCGATATTGGATCCGAAGACGTTGCATTGATAGACGCAGCAACGATCTCAACTTGATCCCCAAGATGAAGAAATTGAACATCTTTTTCGGGAACATCGGCAATAACTTTGAGTTTTTCTGTCTGCACAAGCTGCAAAAGAGGTTTACCAGGATCGACATACTCACCACGATCAACATACAGTCTGTCGATGATCCCACTGACAGGTGCTTGCGGAAAACTTTTAGCCAACTGCAGTTTTGTTGTTTTCAATGCTGACTCGGCTGCGACTAAACGATTTTTCAGATCATCCAATTCTTGTTGACTCACTAAGCCATCAGCGACTAATTGTTGATACCTATGAAATTTTTGTTCAATCAGAATCACATCATTTTGATTTTTCAGTAAAAGACTTCTGGTCGTATCCGGGTCAATTTCCAACAGCACTTGACCTACTTTAACCTTATCACCTTCCTTGACATTGATTTTATAAATTGCACCAGCAAGCTCGGCGGCCAAGGTAAGATCTTCCCAAGCCTCTAGGTTTGCCGGCAAAGTAAACGTTTCCGTCAGATCACTGAGGACAACCTGTTCAGTGGTGACTGGGACAACTTTCTCTGGCTTGAGAGACTGTATTTCATCCTTTTTTTGCTGACTACAAGCCGACACACAGCAAAAAATGAATAGACCAGAAACGACTGTCCGAATAAATTTCTTAGATATTTTCAAGGGTCAACTCCTCTGCATTACGTGTCAGGATAAAATTATGTCGCTCAAAAGTCTGACCCAGAGCAAAATCCATTTGTGCAAGCGCCAACTGATATCGAGTGATAGCATTGATGCGATCAATTTTAGCTTCAGCTAATTTTTGCTGGAAAGATATAATTCTGAAAGTATCAGAGAGCCCTTCATGCAAGCGCTGCTGCTCTTGATCTAACGATGTTTGCGCCAATGCTACAAATCGCTCGGTTATCTCTAACTGCTGTTTTGTTTGTGATATGTTGATCTGCTGTTGCAATACATCGTCTTTAATCATGGTTCTTAAGTCTTTTTCTCTGTAACGATCTTGCTTCAATTGTAACTCCGACTGCCGATATCGCGACTTGGCCAAACGATTGCCTATAGGCATAGTAAATTCCAATCCGGCCTGCCACTGATAGCCATCTGCCGCACTCATACTGCCAAATGAATTGAACCAATTGCCCGAATATTCACTTGTCATAGTTGAAGTACGCTCATGACCTGATAGCCCATTGACTCCAAGCTGCAGTTTTAGATCAAGTTGCGGTTTAAGTTGATTGCGTAAATAGTCATGTTGTAAGGAGCTGTTTTGAACCGAAAAATCGTTAATTTTCAATTCAATACGCTGTTGCTGTGCGATATCGAAAAGGATGTTGAAGTCTGGGAGCAGTGGCTCATTCATTCTCTGTTTGAAGTCAACCAGGTTTTCAGGCTTGAAATCATCTGGCAAACGATGATTGAGTTGCCGATTCAAACCTTCCTGCAATATTTCTTGATCCTGCATTGCCAACGAAAGACTGAGTTGTCGCGCTGCTACCTCCGTTTCTGCTTGCTGGATTTCAGTAATGGGGATAACACCAGCATCAAAACGTTTCTGATTTGCCCTCAATAACTCTTTTGCCAGAGTAAGTGATTGCTGACGTAGTTGAATAATCTCGGTTTGTGCAGCAAGCTGCCTGGCGACCACTTCTAATTGTAAAATCAGATTCTGCGCACGTAATAGATATTCTAACGCCGCTTGTCGCTGTTGATTTTTCGAAATGTTCAACTGTGTTGTATTGACAGAAAAACCCAAATTCTGTAGCAATGGCTGGTTAAGTTCGAGTAACAGCGCAGTTCGATAACGTGGGTCAAGGTTGTCACTTGTATCATTATCAGTTGTCCACTTTGAATCCAATGTCAGGGTCGTCTGAAGGCCTGTTTTAAAGATTTTACTGACTCCGAACCTGCCTGCGAGATTTTCAGCATGACTATCTGATGAAAGGCTGTAATTTGATTCATAAGGGGTCGAAGAACGATCATATTCAGCCGCAGCAAAGAAAGTGCTGTCAAAGGCAGATTTCTCAATTTCCAGCGATTCTTTCGCTTTTGCAACATCAATGCTCTCCATCTTCAACCCCAGATTGGACTCCAAACCAAGAACAATCAAAGAGCGAATACTCTGCTGATCTTGTTGCAGGGCTAACGCTGATGTTGCATAGAGACAATAAAAAATGACAAGTGCGACCCTACAGAGATATCTCATTTTTAATCCCCTCGATTGCCTGGGCAAACAAACTCTTCATCGCCTCTTCAGCCTCCTGTAATGTATTCAGATAACCTGTATACCAACCAGCCAGCAAACCCAGGTATAGTGAGTAAAAGTGAACGGAAAGAGTAAATAATTCATGGCTTTGCGCAATTTCACCTTTTTCGCGAGCATTTATAAAAAAACCTTCCAGAATATCAAAATAACGTTGGTCATGGATCTTGGCTTTTTCATTGATCTCAGATGGGAATACCATTGCCCTGAGCATTTGCCGACCAAATTCTTGATCTTTTATGACAAAAGAAAATTTGATCATAAAAAAATCGACCAACCTATTACGCAAGGTTTTTTCATTGCTCTCTGTCGTTTGCAAACTGGCAAAGGCCTGATCTAATTCTTCGTCGCAGTAATCTATGAAAATATCGTTCTTATTTGAAAAATAACCATAAACAGTTGTCTTGCCAATGCCAGCCTCCTTGGCAATATCTTCAATACTCGTTTTCTCAAAACTTTTCTCAGCAAAAAGTTTGACAGCCGCTGCCTGGATTGCTTTTCGAGTCTCTGATTTTTTCCGTTC
Organism: Desulfuromusa sp.; assembly: GCA_036351455.1. GTDB lineage: Bacteria > Desulfobacterota > Desulfuromonadia > Desulfuromonadales > Geopsychrobacteraceae > Desulfuromusa. The sequence goes on along the minus strand of JAZBPC010000123.1, from coordinate 23,728 downwards.
TCTAATGCCAGCCATAGAATCCTCCCGAAAATATCGAATGGATTCGAGTTTATCTGATTTATTCCATAAGTCAATAAATCTCGAACGCGTTCGGCATTCAAATATTATAATCACTTAAATTCAACAGTTGCACAAAGAAGGGAGATAGAATACCTTAGTTGTAATTGTTTAAGTGGAGTGGTTATGAAAAATGATCAAGATCGTCCAAAAGCTGACCTGAGAAAACATTTACGCTCACCTTTAATTATTCAAAAGGTTCATATCAATAGTGAGCGACCGGCTTTTTTTGGCTACAGCAAGAATATCAGTAAGAGTGGGATGTTCATTGCGACAACCAACCAAATTCTGCCGGGAGAACAGATAGATCTTGAGTTCCCGTTGCCAGCCCCCTTGAAGGGGACCGCCAGATGTCGCTGTGAAGTTGTGTGGAAACGTCCTCCGGGGACCCACCTCCCCTTTGAGCCAGGAATGGGAATTAAATTCATCGATATGCCAGAAGACATTATAGATCGTCTGGATGAGTGGATCAGAGAACAGCTTTAATTTTATCTAAATGCAAACAGTAAAGGCTCGGTCAGCAGAAGCCTCTCCGAGCCTTTACACACTTTAAGCGTCTAAAGCTTTGGTTGCCTGCTCAATTCTTTTCAAAGAGACTTCTTTCCCCAGCACCTGTAAAACCTCATATATCCCGGGGCTTGGTGCTCCTCCGGTCAAAGCGACCCTTAATGGTTGAGCCACTTTACCAAATTTCAATTCAGTCACTTCCACAACATCAGCAAAAACAGCTTCCAGTTGTTCTTCGCTGAAAGAGCTACAAGCAGCTAACTTCTGGTGAAGGATCGCAAATAAACTCTTGTGCTCAGGCTTCAGGAATTTCTTTTTGGCCTTTTCATCATAGTTGACCTGATCGACAAAATAAAACTCTGCCCCCTTTGCCATTTCTACCAAAGTCGTAGAGCGTTCCTGTAAGCCTTTAACAACAGCAATAAGATCAGGACCTCCTTCGATATTGAGTCCTTCTTGCACCATAAACGGCTTCAGAAGTTCTGCCAGTCGCTGCGGATTTCCTGTCTTGATATAGTGACTGTTGAGCCAGGATAATTTTTCCGGATTAAACACGCCTGCCGATCGTCCAACATTCTCCAGACTGAATTTTTCTATCAGATCGGCCATGCTGAAAATCTCTTCATCTCCGAACGACCACCCTAAACGCACAAGATAGTTGACAAGCGCCTCAGGAAGAATTCCCATCTCCTGATAAGCCATGACAGAAGTTGCGCCATGGCGTTTTGACAAGCGTTTTTTGTCTGCACCTAAAATCATGGGAACATGAGCAAATTCAGGGACAGCATAACCCAGGGCTTCATAGAGGAGAATCTGTCGCGGGGTATTGTTGATATGATCATCTCCGCGGATAACCAGATTAATATTCATTTCAGCATCATCAATAACGACGACCAAATTATAAGTTGGCGTACCATCGGTGCGCTGGATGATGAGGTCATCCAGTTCCTCATGTTTAAAACTGATCGCCCCCTTGATCCGATCCACAAAAGTTGTTTCATCACGGTCTGTTGGCAGTTTGAATCTCACCACATAGGGGGCGTCTGGCTGATCCGTCCGCTGCCGACAAGTCCCATCATATTTAGGCTTACGGCCTTCCTGCTTGGCTTTTTCACGTTTTGCATCCAGTTCTTCAGCCGTACAATAGCACCGGTAAGCCTTGCCCTCATCAAGCAGTTGCTGCACTTTCTGCTTATAAAGATCAAAGCGGTCAGATTGGTAAAAAGGACCTTCATCACAAGAGAACCCAAGCCATTCCATCGCATCCAGGATGGCGTCAACTGATTCCTGAGTTGATCGGGCAACATCAGTATCTTCAATTCTGAGAACGAAAGATCCGCCTTCTTTTTTAGCCAGTAAGTAATTAAATAGAGCCGTTCTGGCACCGCCAATATGGAGGTATCCCGTAGGGCTGGGGGCAAAACGGACACGCAGGTCAGACATGAAAGCTCCTATAAAAAGTTAATAATAAATTGACTACTGAAGGGTAAAACCAGCATAACCAACGACTCGACTGTTATCACCATTCATTTGACCAGAGTGAGCATAGCGAACGAGATGACACTTCCTGGCCCCTAATCCGTGGGCAGCTTGCATAACAACAACAGAAGGCAGGACTCCACACATACTGATACGGTTATCTCTCACAACCTGATAAAGTCCTTGGGGATTATAATCCGTCATTTCATTGATCGCCATATAATCGAGTTCTTCAGACCTTGCCGCGGTGCTGAAATGGTTCATATCTGTACTGGCAAGTAAAAGGACGTCATCGTTCCAGTCATTTAATGCATCCGCAAGGGCAGTCCCAAGCTGAAGGCAATCGGCAAGCGATAAGTTCCCCAAAGAGATCGGGACAATCTGCAATTCTGGCTGGCGTCGCATCAGGAAAGGGAGCATGACTTCCAGAGAATGTTCATATTTATGAGCCAGATCATCAACTGACAACGCAGGGATGCTGTGGGTCAAGTCATCACGTAATGCTACTGCAACAGGAATATTGCCCAGAGGGGTACCCCAGGCATCTGCGCCGCTAACGGCAATATCCTCACCGCTACCATGATGGTTTGGGCCAAGCAAAATAACCTGTTTTGGAATTTCTGCTCTCGCAAAAACTTCTCCAGCAACGGCCCCGGAATAAATATAACCGGCATGTGGAACAATTAAACCTTTAACCTTGATTGCGTCACACTTAACATTGAGCAAGGAATCAACTTGTTCTCTCAAATCTAGTGGATTTGCAGGATAAAAACTTCCGGCGACTGCAGGTTGGCGTATCATCCGTTTCCCCTATAGCTTGAGTAAAATTTTGAGACCAACGAACATTAATAATACCGCAAAAATTCTCACCAGTTTAGTTTGACTGGTGCGGCTGGCCAGCTTGACCCCGACTCTTGCAAAAACAATGGAAAGGGGTGCGACAAGTGAAGCCACTAACAGGTTGACATAACCGACTGCAAATGGAGTTGCTGCGACGTTTTGTAAACCATACCAGATATAGCAGATAACCGCTGAAAAGGACGAGACAACAATCAGTGCAGCGGTATTGCCAACAGCTTTATGGATTGGCAAGTGGAGAAATATCAACATTAACGGGACTGCTATGACACCGCCACCAATACCGAAAAATGCTGAGAAAAAACCACCGATTAAACCGACCGAAAGCAAACCTTTTTTATTCACTTGATCTTGATTCTGCGAAGCAATATTCAGCTTATAGAAGAGTAATTTCAAGCTGACAGCTATCTGCATCAGCCCAAAGCAAACCTTCAATGTCCCACCAGGAATAACAGCTGCAGCAGAGGACCCCAGAAAAGAGCCGACGATACCGCCTACAGCCAGAAAGCCAACCATATGCCAATCAACATTACCGTTCTTACGATGTGCCAGGGTACTTCCGATCGCCGTTGGCAGGATGATGGCGAGGCTGGTTCCAAAGGCAGTATGGACAATTAATTCAGGAGAAAAGCCGGCAAGAGGGAAAAGCCAAAGAAAAAGAGGAACCAGAATAACCCCACCACCAATTCCCAGCAAACCTGCTAAAAATCCAGCGAGAGATCCCATGAACAGAGTCAGTATTATGATTTGTGGGGATAAGAGATCCATATTTTGATGATCTCACAAAAAAACAGTATCGCTAAGAAAAAAGATAAAAAAAGAGTGCCAGCCTTACCTGGCTGACACTCTGGATTTATGGAGGCCCCGAGCAGATTCGAACTGCTGATAAAGGTGTTGCAGACCTCTGCCTTACCACTTGGCGACGGGGCCAATAAATGCTGCATTAGCGTGGGCATTGAAGTACCAAATCGCCCTGAGAGTGTCAAGGAAAATCATTCCGGAAAATCCATCACCTCTTAGAATTAGTAACTGAAAATCTGTACGCAAGCGCTATTGCTGCTTATTCCAGCTGATACGATAGATCGCATTGGCGCGATCATCAGTTAAATACAGGTTTCCATCAGGGCCGACAACCGGCGCAACAGGGCGACCCCATGCCTTACCATCCATTAGCCAGCCTTTTATAAAATCTTTACCTGATATATCCAAATGCTGATTTTCATAGGGGATACGGATTAATTTATAACCGGTTGGTTCACTTCGATTCCATGATCCATGTAATGCGACATAAAGACTATTTTTATATTCTTCTGGTGCATTCAAACTGTGACCGAAAGTGATACCCAAAGGGGCTGAATGTGCAGGAAGATCGACATGACTGGCGATGGTCAGTTCGCATCGTTCAACTGAACCTAGATCTGGGTCAGGGATCTGCTGGCCGAAGCAGAAAGGCCAGCCATAATCTCCATCTGCTGTAATTTGATTAATTTCATCGGGAGGAATTTCATCACCGAGTTGATCACGTCCGTTGTCACTTCCCCAGAGAACTCCTCCATCGGGAGAAAAACTCAACCCAACTGTATTTCTCAACCCTTTAGCAAATATTGTCGAATCTCCAGTCGCAGGATCGATTTTCAGAATTGTAGCGCGCATGGAATTCTCTTCTTCACAAGCATTACAACGAGAACCTACAGACAGATACAGGAAACCATCTTTTCCGACAACAACTGACCGGGTCCAGTGGCCACCATCATCAGGCAATCCTTCCATGACGAGTCGAACTTTATCGGCCTGGTTGTCTTGGTCTGTGTCTCTAAGTTCTAGAACTTGAGATGTTTCTGCGACATATAATTTGTCATCGCTCCAGGCTAATCCGTGCGGCTGATCCATACCGACATGAAAAAGAATCGGTTGTTCAGAAAAGCCGTCACTATCAACATCTGTCAATTTATAAATTGCTCCAAGATCAGGAATACTGACATAGAGATTACCATTTGAATCAAAGTCCATCATCCTCGGCGGGCCGGGGAGTCTGGCAAATAGCTGGACCTTGATATCAGAAAAGGTTTCAAGAAAACGGGGATTGGCGAATGTATCGACGCGATCGGAATCGCGCACAACTATCGATACCGAATTTCCCCTCTCCATCTCAACTTGTTGTTTTTTTTGCAACGCTGCAATACGAATCCCTTTATCCGGATAAAGCTGATTCATAGCTATCAAGGCTGCCAGAGCTGTCAGCCCGAGGGTAACAACTGTCAATTTTACCCCGGCAGTTTTACGGATCACGGCCATGCCAACACCAAGCAGTAATGTCGGCCCTATAATATAGAGGGTGCTTGACTGCGGTATAGTGTTAAGCAGAAAAGCACTTAACCACCCGGCTAACAACATGCTGCTGCCTATTGCAAGTAAAAGCTGTCGTTTCATCGGCATCAACCTTCAAGATCAAGGGTTATATTGTTCTCAAAGAGTACCACAGTGTTGAAGAGTTTTTTAGAAAAACAGGAGGAGTAACGGAGCCGCACTTAGGACAAGTGCAGCTCCGTTAGCAATGATTACCAGGAGAGAGTTTTTACATTGGGATCAAAAAGCAATCCTCGAACAAGATCAGGCTCACCCATAGTCACACCATCGATAAAATCGTTCTTCGTTAACCCCGCGGCTTTTGAACAGGCCTGGCAAGCGATCACCATACCGCCATCTTTCATAAAGTCCGTCAACATATCCTGCACAGACATCCCTTTTTCCTTCATAAGCCCATGAACGTGAGATGCCCGCTTCTTATCGATGAGGTAGATACCTCTCACATTCAACCAGATAGCAACAGGACTGTACCCGGCTTTCAGAACTTTCTGGTGGGCAAACAGAATAGCTTTGCTGGCAGCCCAGGTATCATCTGTGGTGAGATTCACAAACAATCCCCCCTTGGTTTCAGCAGCAGCAGAATGTGTTGAAATAGACAGCAGTGAAATAACAACGACCAGCAACAAAAATTTAGACACTTTATGCATAAATACACTTCTCCTTTTTTATCAGTTAAAGATCTGACCGCCTGTCAGAAAAATGAAACTTAATGATCCGCTCAATTCTTTCTCTGAAAGCAATAGAACAGATATAATTGGCCCGGATAGGGAATGTTCGTAACTGTAAATCAGATTGGGAGCCCATTCCAGATGACATTGAAAACCCACTGCCCCACAACTTTAACATAGCTTCTTTTTGTGTCCAGAGGCGAAAAAATCCCCGCCGCTGCCTTGAATGTGGATATTGGTCCAAACACAGTTTCTCTTGTTCATTGAAATAACTGTGACTCAACTGGGAAAAGTTCATTTCAGGATCAATATACTCGAGATCAACACCAACATCCATATTACTGGCGACAACAAGTCCTCCCAACTCTCTGGAGTGGGAAAGATTGAAAAACAGTGGAGAATGGTGGTTCTCTGAAAGGAAAGGCTTTCCAAATTGATTATATTGAAATTCAACCTGATTGGGTCTGATCTGTAGATATTGGCCTAAAATAACTCTTAGATGGATTCTGGCTGAAATAAACTGATTTTTTTTGTTTGGGTCAAGAAGACGTTCCACCCTTGATAATTCCACTGCCGATAAAATATCTTCAAATCCAGCAGCGATCCCACCAGCAGTGTTAAGCTCGAATCGCCAGAGATGAAGATCGTTATCAGGGAGATTCAAACATTTCGGGGGAGGCTGCCAGAGAGTCATTTCAGGTTCCATGTCAGCAACCTTTTTGCAACCAGTCCTGTAACCGACTGAGGCCTTCATCAATTGAAACCTCTGGCTGATAACCAAAATCATTTCTTGCTGCCGAAAGATCGAACCAGTGTGACGTTGAAAGTTCTTTGGCAACAAATCTGGTCAGCCGCGGTTCTGCAGAAATTCTAAATGCTTGATAGAATCGTTCTAGAAACGAACCAACAGCATAAGCAAGTCTAGGAGAAATTGTTCTGGTGACTGGTGAAACTCCACCTGCGGCAAGGATTCTGTTAACAATATCCCAAAGTGGCAGGGGTTCATCATTGGAAATAAAATAGGCATTTCCGGCGACGGAAGAGTCTGGAGAAAGATGCTTTGCGGCCTGAATATGAGCTTTGGCTGCATTATCAATATAAACCGTATCAACCAGACAGGATCGATTGCCAATGCGCCGAAGGGCTCCTGCCCTCCCCCGTGCGAGGATCCGTGGAACCAGATGATTATCTTCAGGCCCCCAGATTAAATGTGGTCGCAGAGCAACCGTTGCAAGATCAGAATCGTTTGCAGCAAGAACCAGCTGTTCAGCTTCTGCTTTCGTCTGTGGGTACCAGGAAAGAAAATGGTCAGGATAAGGAGCTGACTCGTCGATACCCTCCATATCAGAACCGTCAAAAACGACACTGGGAGAACTGGTATAGACTAACCGCTTAATATCGCACTTTTTACAAGCCTGCAGGATATTTTTAGTGCCGACAACATTGGGTTGATAAAAATCATCATAAGATCCCCACACACCAGCCTTGGCTGCAACATGGTAGACCAGATCACAACCGTCGACCGCCTTGATAAGGGCAGAAAGATCGTTCAGGTCACCAACAAATTGTTCAGCCCCTAATTGCGTCAGTTGTGGATAAATGTTACGGGAAAATGAACGAACCTCATCTCCCTGATCAAGCAGGAGCTTAACAATTGCTTTCCCCAGAAAGCCTCCGCCTCCGGTAACAAGAACTTTCAAGACAATTGCTCCTCAGCCCAGACTGCAAGCTTTTCCCTGAATATTTTGGCATTGTGGCGAATATCTACAGGAAAATCGGGATGAATTAAAAATTGATGGATACTTTTAGTTATCTCATGCTCCTGAGCGATATGAATCAATTCATCAATAAGATGCTTGTGGTCAACGTTGTTAGCATCTTTTTCAAGTTCGACACAGATCACTGGTTTTCTGTTTATACTTGCACCAACACCAACCAACGCCGCCCGAAATACTTGGCTATGAGTATTGAAAATTGCCTCGCAAGGGATGGTAAAAAGTGTTTCCTTCGAGGTGACAACCCGGTGAGCCTTACGCCCACAAAACCAGATCCGACCGAGTTCATCACGATATCCAAGGTCTCCCATGCGGTGGAAAAATTCATTTCCATCGGCAACGGGAATTTTTGCCAGTCGGGTTGATTCCGAACGATTGTAATAGCGACAAGTCACTTGCGGACCTTTAACCACAATTTCGCCAATTTCCCCAGTAGGCACCTTTAAATCGTCCTGCCATAAAGAAATTTCATTATCACTGATCTTGATGATCTCAAGCTGTATAGAGGGGACGGGTAAACCAATGCAGACACCTTTTCCATGATCCGTCAAAAAACGTGTTTCCTGCAAGATTTCATCGCTGCCGATAGAACAGACGGGAAGAGACTCAGTCGCACCATAGGGAGTATAAACCTGAACACCAGGTGTTAGCATCTGAACAAATCTTGCCAGCACTGTGGCAGGAACAGGTGCTCCAGCTGAGATAGCCCTTTTCAGTGTTGGCAGGTGAATAAACTGTTTCTCACCATAAAGACCGACACGATGAATCAGGGCAGGAGAACCAAACATGGTGGTGACATTAAATCGTTTGATAGCATTAATAATGTTTTCAGGATTAACTGACCCAGGACGAGTAAAATCCATTTCCGGGATGACTGAAGTCATCCCCAGTGCTGGTGCAAACAATGCAAATAAAGGAAAGGTGGGCAGATCAACCTCTCCGGGTTCAATCTTATAAATATCCCTTAACGCATCGACTTGAGCAATGAAGTTGCCATGGCTATAAACTGCACCTTTGGGGATGCCGGTACTTCCACTGGTAAACAAAATCGCAGCAGTTTCATCAACTGTGGTATGGACAGTTTCATAAGGAGTGTTTGAGGGGACCGAAGCAATTAATTTGTCCAGAGTCGTACCCCCCCAGAGGAATCGTGGCCCCACCGTCAAGATTATTTTAAGAGTCTCTTTCCCCCAGCCAAATAACAAACGAGCAATATGGGCTTTCGCTATACCAATAAAGGCTTCCGGTTCGGCCTCCTGCAGACAAACTTTGAGATTTTTGATGCCCATACCCGGGTCGATCAAAATTGGCACTGCACCCACTTTAAAAAGAGCAAAAGTCAGGGCAAAAAAATCAAGGCTCGGTTTGACCATAAGAACAGTCCGTACCCCGCGACCAATGCCGATTGATTCCAATCCGGCAGCAATACGATTACTTCGCTGTTCCAGTTCAGCATAAGTTAAACTCTGGTAAAGAGGCTGGTTGTTCTTATTGCATTTATAGGGAAAATGAACGGCTGCTGTAGAGGGTTGTTTCGCAGCCATGTCAGGTAAATGAGCCGCGATATTATAACTTTGGTATCCAGGCATGAGTATCTACCGACCTGATGCTGGAAGCGGGTTATCCTGCAGAAATTTACTGATTATTGGCAAAACATCATCTTTGGCATCTTCCAGAATATAATGGCCGCAGTCTGCAAACGAATGAACTTCTGCCTGAGGAAATAATCGTTGCCATTCAGCCAGGAAATTCCGATCAAAAACAAAATCCTTTTCGCCCCAACAAATACAAATGGGCAAGTTGGCAAATTGGGGTAGTCCAACTTCAACCTGTTCAATCAAATCAAAACCCACGTCTCCAGGCTTTAAGGGGATAACCTGAACAAAGCGAAGTGTAGCAACACGGTGTTGCCAGTTGTCGTAGGGGCTGCAATAAATTTTACGCAGTTCAGCAGACATCCGTTTACGTTTGCAGCCAACCCAGGCAGCGCCACGAGCAAACAGATTAAATCCCTGCACAAGAAAAGCCCCTAATTGGGTATCTCGACAGATTTTTAGAGCGTAGGGGAATTTTTTCGCCGCAGGCAAATGAAATGCCGCCGTGTTAAGAATGACAAGGCGGGCTATTTTTTCAGGGTAGCGTGTTGCCCAGGCCATACCGATCATGCCACCCCAATCGTGGACAACCAGAGTTATTTTCTTCTTAAGTTTCAGACTCTGCAGAAACGCATCAAGGTCATCCACCCGCTGTTTTAAAGTAAATGAGTATTGTGAGTCAGCAGGTTTATCAGATAAGCCACAACCGATGTGATCCGGAACAATAACTCGATAATCGTCTCGTAGCTCACGCACAAGATTGCGGTAATAAAAAGACCAGGAGGGATTACCATGCAACATCACAACCGGATCGCCCTTACCTTCATCCAGATAGTGATATTTCAATCCATTCAGGTCGAAATAATTATTCTTGAAAGGATATTCAGATTTGAAGAGGGCCGAATCCATTACCATTGGATTGCCATCATCAAACAATTGAGTCCGCTGCCAATACCAAGGAAACCGACGAGATCTCCGGGGCGCAGTTCATCACGTTCTTTGGCAATGGCTGCGGTAATCGGCAAAGAAACGGTTCCCATATTTCCAAGAAACTCAAAAGTGGGAAAATCCTTAGCTGGATCAACGCCGATTGTCTGCAATATAAGCCTTTGATGAGCCTCACCAACCTGGTGGCAGATAACCTTGTCAATCCGATCTGCGGAGATCCCAAGTTCACTGGAAAACGCCGCCCAGGTACGCTTTCCAAGCTCGACACCATGTTTCATCACGGCAACAGCATCAGTTTGCATGTAAGGGACATGGTTTTCTGGTGATTCACTCTTGATTCCCCAACGGCAAAGCTTGTGAAATTGAGGTTCAGCAATATTAACGCCACCAAGCAATTTAGGGCGCCGCGAGGGAGAAAACGAGCCATCGGTCAAGAGAACGGCTGCGGCTCCGGAACCACCGGTCAATGTTGCAAGTGAGGTTGTGAACAGTTCCATTGAAGGATTGTCCAGCATCTGTTGAATCATAATTTCATTGATTTCACGGGAACTTTCACACGCCACAACCAGTCCAGCACGAATCTGTCCCAATTCAATCCGGTTTGCGATATCCAGGACTCCATTGAGAACCCCGAGGCAGGCATTTGAAGTGTCATAGATAGCAACATTTCCCTGCACTCCAAGAGCGGCTGCAACTTGACATGCCGTCGCAGGTTCAAAATGCTCACGACAGACACCGGCATAGACGACAGCACCAATGTCCTGAGGTGAAATATTACGTTCCTGAAGCGCTTTTTTAGCCGCAGCTATAGCACCATGGGAAATAGGGGTGTTGGGCTTCCACCAACGCCGCTCACGTATACCAGTCAGTGCCTCCAGTTGCCCGGGAGCAATGTGCAATGCATCATACATAGGCCGTAAACGGCTTTCCAGCTCCGTAGAAGTAATCACAATCGGGGCCAGTTCATAACCAACAGATTCTATGTAAACTCTTGAATATTTCATCGACTTCCTGATTTTACTCTAGTTTCCTTGGTGTTCTTAGCGTCTTGGGCTCAACACTTTTCTGGTGATAGAGCCAAGCAATGATATCAGGATGGACTTGTAACATAAAAATACACGCCAGGTGAAGTACCTCCATCCTGCAGTTAGTTTCAAAACATCGTAGGAACACTTAGTCCCATTAATCGACAAAAGAACTGATGTCATTTTTTCATTTGAAACAACGCATTATTCAGAGCTTCCTTCATAACTTCTTCCAAGGAAGGATGATATACCGGCATCTGCAGAATTTCACCGACCGTCATCTCATGTTCAATCGCTAACACCAGAGTCTGGGCCATATGTTCTGCACCACGACCAAAGATTTCAGCTCCCAGCAATGCACCACCTTGTTTATCAACATAGACCTGGATCATACCACGATGGTCATTATAAATTTCGTGACGTGGCCCGCGAGCCATGCGTGCTCGTCCGATGATGATCTGCTCCGGGACCAATGAACTGTAATCTGCACCGACAATTGCCATTTCAGGATCAGTAAAATAAATCCCAAGTGCGGTTGTCCTTCTTCCCTCTTTCCGATGCGGGAAATGAATGGCACTGTCCGCAGCAATCCGACCTTCGATATAAGCTTCGTGCCAAAGAGGCAGATCTTCAGTCGCATCACCAGCAATAAAGACTGGAGCATCTCCACACTGCATGGTGAGTGGGTCATACTGTGGCAATCCTCTGGCATCAAGAGCAAGATCTGCATTTTCAAGGTTCATGCTCCGCAAATTTGAGGCCCTACCACTGGCAAGTAGCACCCGCTCGTAGGTTCTGGTAATCGTTTCACCCTCTCCGGTCACGTAGGTCAGTTCATAACCACCGGCAACCTTGGTCGCCTGAGTAAAATTTCCCTGCGGGATAATATTAAGTTCCTGTTGCAGGGTTTGCATCACTTCACGTTGCATATCAGGGTGAGTAAAGGAACCAATCCGACCACTGCGGCCATAGAGGGTGGTTTCAACCCCGAGGCGGTGGAATGCCTGCCCTAACTCCAAAGCGATCACTCCAAGCCCAATAACTGCCAGCGATTGCGGAAGGTCATCAAGTTCAAAAATGGTATCACTTGTATCGAGTTCATCTCTTAGTGGTTCAAATACTGGTGAGATATAAGGGGTTGAACCACAAGCAAGGATAATTTTTTCTGCTTTGACCCGCAACTTTCCATCAACATCGATAGTGCTTGGATCGACAAATGATGCTTTCCCCTCAATCTTGAATTGATCATTAATACTGTTGACATATTTCAACACCCCGCCAACAAATTTTTCCGCCCGGTCCTGCTTGATCCGCTCAAATACACGCTTTCCGTTAACCTGATAGTGGCCATCTATACCAAAGTATGAACCTTCATCGATGGCATGAGCCAGATCTCCAGCAGCAATAAGCATCTTACTCGGCATGCAACCGACACGAGCGCAGGTCGTTCCATAGGGACCATGCTGAATCAATAATACACTATCGGTCTGTTTACGAATCCGACTGAATGCACCAAGTCCGGCAGTTCCAACACCAAGGATGATATACTCTACTTCACGTGTTTCCATCTGAGCCTCCATACATATGAGCTTTTTTAAGCACCAATTGAGATTTATTTTCAGCAGGGTTGTCTCTCTAAATCTCAATTTAATGGGATTGAAATATTCATTTTGCCACCATCGACCTTGTCGACCATTCTTTCCTTGTCAGCATCGAGCAAAACACCGCCACTTATCTTCACCTTGCGTTTTTGTGCCATCTTTTCAACCATCTGCGGTGGTGGCTCTAAAAGATAGTCTTGTTCTTTATCATCAATTTGTTTAAGAACCTTGTCAGATATTTTCAAATCGACATAGGGCTGAGTTTTCTGCTTTTCAATCGTTGATCGATTTTCGGCTGAAGCTTCTCTTTTATTGTCAGCAACAGACTTCTCAAACTTTTTTTCCATAGGCTGCGAGCCTGCAGGTATGTTTTTTTCTTCTTGATCAGCCTGACATGACGATAAGTAGAGGATGACAACACTCACTGCAAACAATCTGAATATGAAATCTATAATTTTCAATGAAATGCCTCAGCTGTGATTTAAGACAATATTTTGATAGAAAAATCTTTTAACTGATAAATAATTTTTCCATCCACAGACAGATAACCATCGGCTTTCAGAGTTCTATTTTCATCGTCAGCTGCAGTCACAACCGCCTCAACGAGAACTTGCTTATTCGTAGGAATAATCTGCCCTCGGTAATTCCAACGATGCTTTTCACCGCAGACGACGGTTTCAAATTGTGCGTCGCTCGCAGCACCCCACTTCTCGGTAGCAACGACCTTTAGCAATTGCAAAAACGATTCAAGACCGAGGGATCCAGGGCAAACAGGATCCTGATAAAAATGTGCTTTAAAAAACCACTCTTCAGGATCAACAATTTTATTGCCACGGATATAACCTAGTCCATGGGAGCCCCCTTGTGGAGCATATATTTCGACATCATCAATCATACACATTTTGGTGTCAGGAAATGGCGAATGTTGCGGATAATTGAATGTTCTGGCATCAATCAACTCTTTATCAGACGGCTGATAGAGAGTGGCGCCTTGGACACCGACCTGTTGTGCCAACGATTGCTTGGAAAAGAAGCCGAAGACCGTATCACCACTGTAAACCAGTCCTTCGCAGTCACTGACAGCGAAATCGTAACCCTGAATAATCATCCCCCCACTACTTGCAATCCGGGTAATTTTAACATCAATTGTCAGCGTGCCTGATTGCGCTGTCACCGGACGATGCTGAACAGCGTTACCATCAAGGTTGCGGAACGACAGATCGGTCTCACTGGTCAATGCCGAACCCAGATAGGCAGCCAGCCAGCCACAGGGCTGCAGACCAATTTCCAAAAGAACGCAGAACGGCATATTGATCTGTCGATTCGCACTAAAATACCAGGCATCGATGGGGACTTCATATTCGGCACGCACAGTGACCCCTTCGACCAGCTTCCACGGTTCCCCACTAATAGCAACAATCCGGTCCAGAAATTGGAACGGCGGTCCCGGCAGTCTGGCAATTTTACGCTCATGGTCAAAGATTCGATAGGGCTCACCGAAGGCGTCCGATGGCTTACCAATCGCAAAAGCTGTAATCCGATCCGTATCATAGAGAATCTGCTTTGATACAGGTGTTACGGAGGGATCTTTACCTTTTAAATGCCAGAGTGCCTCGATTTTATCTCGATCGAGTCCCGCCAGACGGACTGACATATCAGGAATTTCAACAATCGGATGTCCGTCTGCAAACATCAACGCATCGACAATCGCAAAGGGTTCAGGGCGATAGCCAAGCTCTTTGATACTGACCTGATAAGTGACGGTTTTTGTCGATGCAACAACCTGTCCACGACATTTCAAACCACTGCCGACCCCAGGAACTGGCTCACACCAGGTTTCTCCCTCGGCTCCGACCCAACCCATGCGCAATAAAAATATCCGCAACGTATGCATACAACATTCGTACATCAAGGTTCCCGGCATCACCTGGTCATCAACAAAATGGCAGGTCAAAAACCAGTCATCGGGATGGATATCCATTTCAGCGGTTATCTGGCCAATGCCATACCGCCCACCTTGCGGATCAAGCTCAATGACGCGGTCGACCAATTTCAATTTGTTCCCGGGCAAAGTGTAAGGACGAAACGGCAGGGCAGCAAATCGTTCCCCGAAGCAGCCCTGTAAATCGCCCGCATATAAGGCATTAACCTGGGTTTCATCATAAGATTCAAGCTGCAAAGGGAGGGGTTGTTGCCAATCTTTCGGCAATATTCCCGGTTGCGGAGCTAAATCGAGCTTGGTATGGACAATCCCCTTCCCTGCCGCAAGATCCTCAGCGGTAAAAAATCCGGCACAGCCGTTACGCATTGAAAGTAACGGTTCACCATTCACAGTCCCCTCAAAATTAAAGCGGAACAGATAAGTTTGATCCTGGCGGAAAAATTCTTCGATTTTTATATTGTAGTGGATTGTATCGCCAACGACAGGCAGGCCTTTATGGAAAGTGACCACCGCATCAAGAAGTCGGTAAACAGCCTTACCTTTGGTAATAAAATCAATCCCCAGAAAGCCCGAAAGAAAGAGGTCAGCCTGCCCCGCTTCAACGGCTATACATGTTGGGATACGACCACCATCAAGATACCAGCGATCGGCAGTGACGTCGTGCTCAGTAACCACCCGTCCATGACTCATTGAGCGGGGAACCCCTTCGACTTCAAGAATCCGATCAACTAACATCAATGGGCCGTCAGGCAGTCGTACCCGAGTTGGATAGGTGTCAACTTCGGAAAAATCAGGGCCGAGCATTTTAGCGACGGAACCGACCGCAAATTCCATACACATGGAACGATCAAAGGCCACCGATTTTTTTGAAGAGGTCATATCTGGAACGCTTGCAGGTTCCGTCATCTGTGAGGTTGATGCAAGAGTAAAAGGCTGAAAAGATGGAATCTCAGCACCACTGTTCACGAGTTGCTGCAGCAGAGAATTTTGCAGGGAAATATTATCGATGACAGCTTCTTCAATCGTTTTTGTAAAGCTCAGGTAAGCTTCATGGGCAGCCATATTTGCGGTCATCTTTTGCTGAAAATGGTCTATAGCAGAATCAGCAATATCAGCTTTAAAAGGCAAATCGGGCGCCTGGTTTTGGCCTGTAATTTGATCATCTATTACATTAGCTTTAGCTCTATAAGTATCTTTTTTTAAGACAGATATTCTCTTATTAATATCTTTAAGATCAAAACCTTTACCACCAATAGTTGTGTAAATACGAGGTCCCTTATGATCTGCCTGCAGAGAATCATTCTCTAGCGGTTGATAGAGAGCATTCAGGTCAACTGAGACACGTTCAGCCAGACAGCTCCCAAGTAAACGGAGCAGTTGTGTCGTCGTTTCCAGACCTGGCGCACACAGTGATCTCGCCAAATGGGGTTGACCTTCAAGAATGCTGCTGATCATCCGACCGCAGGATGTTCCCGGCCCAACTTCCAGAAAAATTCGTGCACCATCAGCATAGAGCTGTTCAATCACTTGCGGATATTCAATAGTATCGAGAGCCTGAGCAAGAATGACATCCGCAGCATTATCTGCAGTCAGTGGATATTTTTTCCCCAGAGCACAACTGTAAAAATCAATATCACGCGGAGGAGTAACATCAAAAAGGTGCAATTTTCGATAAGCATCAGAAACCGCTTTAGTCACTTCACAATGAACCGTTGTAACCCCATGTAAAGGGAGAAAATGACAACCAAGCTCAGCAACCAGTTGTTCAACCTGCTTCCGATTACCGCCGATGACAGATTCCCGATGGGTATTAACGATCAACAGATAAACCTGCTTCTTCCCTTTTAGGCGTTCTCTGATCTTCTCTGCCGGGAGATTCACCATCCCCAGAACCCAATCAACTGTCTCGCCAGACTTAAGGCCCCAAATGCGTTTTGCAGCGCGGCATTCCCCAGCTAACTCATCCGTGAAGAGAGTTGATGATTTCAGTCGCTGCAACATTCCGTCACGGTTTTTCCAGGCACCGGATGAAAACAGACCGGCGGACTCACCTAAGCTGTAACCACTGATCATTTTCGGCTGGAGTCCAAACTGAACCAGCAAATCACTTAAGGCGGTACATTGAGCAACATGAGAAATCACCAGGGCATTGTGATTATTTTGAATGGATTCAGACAGTTCTTGTTTCCAGAAATATTCGGGAAGGTATTGATCTGCCAGATATTGACTGTGTTTATCCTGCTGGCGGTAAATTTCAGGCCAGCGGGCAGATAGTTCCCGACCCATTCCAGCAAAATGGTTGCCGGAACCAGGAAAAACAAAAGCAATCTTCCCATCTTTACCAAGAGGGCTTGCAGAATAAAAGACACGATCACGAGCAACAGAGTCAAGTACGAGTTCCCTGTCAACACCGATCGACTGGTGTGGATTTTCTGCAATTGTCTTGTCTGCATAATCAAGCTGAGAGAATAAATTTTCTACATTTTCAGAGACAAAACTGAGGCAATAAGGTAACGAAGAATCAAGGGGATTCTGCATGAACCACAAACGTGCCAGATCATCAATATGCAGGGCATGATGTGCTTGGGCAAATTGACGTAGCACAGCAACTTTAGACAGAAGCATGTCGACTGCTGATGCTTCAACAACAAACAAAGCTTCCGGCAAAACCCCCAGAGGACGAGAAGACCGCTGCGGTGCCACAGCCGACAATTCGCCCCCAGCTTCTTCCAGAATGGCATGTGAACAAGAGCCATCCCCACCAATTCCACTCACTATCAATCGCCGTGGACCATCAGCACGATTATTCAGCCAATATTGAGCTCCAACGGGTGCCAGGTGTTTAGCAGAATCTAAAAAATTTGAAGGCCGAACTGGCGGTAAGATTTTGTGATGCAGGCAAAGGGAAGCTTTCACCAAAGAGGCTAAACCGGCTGCCGCCCCTGCATGCCCTATATCAGATTTTACGCTGCCAATTTTGCAGCGGTAATTATGGGGATTTTGACTAATGACAGCCCTGACCGCTTTTATTTCAAGACGGTCATTCTCTGCCAGACCACTGCCATCGACCTCGAAATAGGAAATTGATTTCGGGGAGACATGACTATCCTGACAGGCAAGTTCTATGGCTTGGGAATAACACTTGTCATCAGAGGTACTGCTGTCAATTGCCCCCCCTATAGCAGAGCCAACACCGTTAATAATTGCATAAATCCGATCACCGTCCTGACGGGCATCCTCCAACCGCTTTAAGACAACTGCAGCAGCACCTTCGCCAATCAGACGCTGTGCCGGTGGAGTTTCATTTTGCTGACTCAGGACCATGCGAATATCACCGGCAAGGTCAACAGCGCCAACGATTGCACGGTTGATGGATCCTTCCTGAAGTGAGTGGATCCCAACTTCAAGGGCTCTGAGACCCGAATTTTCTTCACTTGACAACGTAAAACTGGGACCACCGATGCGAAACTCCTTGGCAATTCGACTGGCGACAACGCTGCCCAGAGCACCCATGGTCCGATTCGCGGTCAGTGCCGGACCGGCAGCCTCACGCAAATCCTCCAGCCACTCAGCAAACTGTTTTTCATTGAGCTGTAGTCCCAGTTCAGCAGCCCATTGCCGCGCATATTTTTGCAATCCCCAGCGAAAACTAAAATTTGTCGCGTTCAGATCGAGCCCACTACCGATATAAATACCAGCAAACAGCAGATCTTTATCAGTCAGATGAGCATCTTCGAGAGCTGCAGCGGCAACTTTAAGCATCAACAACTGCCGTGGAAGCATCTCTTCCTGTTCTTTGGGAGGGATCCGGAACGTTCCCGGAGTGGTGAAAACTTCAGGGATAAAAAAACCTTTGACATCAGTCTTATCGAAACCCTGCTGTTGATACCAATGGCTTTCCCGGGCGCCCCACCAATGGGTCGGGGATGTGGCTTTATCATCATCCTTTCCACCCAATACCCGATGCTGAAACTGCTGCAGATTATCCCAGGGACCGAATTGTGCACCCATTCCAACGATGGCAACCGGCTGACTTTTCTTTCTGAAAGAGGGGTGCAATCTCACCGTGCTTTTTGGAATGTCTTGTGGAACCCATTCTTCTAACAACAGATGGGCATTGATTCCACCAAAACCAAAAGCACTGACAGCTGCTCGACGGGGCAAATTACCTTTTCGTGACTGCCAGCGCTTCTCTTCACTCAGTATTCTGAACGGACTCTTATCAAGCTCTATTCCTGCAGCAGGCTGGCTAAAATTCACCGTTGGCGGCAAAGTTTTATTTTTCATAGCCAATAGGGTTTTAATCATTGCTGCGGATCCTGCAGCAGTCAGTAAATGTCCCACATTCGCTTTCACCGAGCCAATAACGCACTGTCCGGAGCGCCAATGACTTTCCTTCCACAACTGCTGCAAACTTGTAAATTCAACCGCATCACCAACAGGAGTTCCAGTTGCATGACATTCAATTAAATCAACATCGCTGGGTGACCACCCCGCCTGCTGATAAGCTGACCGCATGGCCCGGAGTTGCCCCTCAGATGCTGGTGCCAGAAGATTACCACCCAGGTCACTGGATAACCCTATGCCGCGTATAACCGCATAGATATGATCACCATCACGCAGGGCATCTTCAACCCTTTTGAGCAACATCAGACCACAACCTTCACCGACAACAAGTCCGTCACCCGCTTGATCAAAAGGAGAGCATGTTCCGGTTGGTGACAGGGCCCTCAATTGAGAAAAGCCCATTTGCGTATACAGTGAATCCGGCCGTGATAAGCCTCCTGCCAGCATTGCATCAGCGCGACCTGACTGAAGCTCTTCAGCCGCAAGCTTGATCGCGTAAAGAGATGAAGCA
Organism: Desulfuromusa sp.; assembly: GCA_036351455.1. Taxonomy (GTDB): domain Bacteria; phylum Desulfobacterota; class Desulfuromonadia; order Desulfuromonadales; family Geopsychrobacteraceae; genus Desulfuromusa. Next base: position 4,048 of record JAZBPC010000123.1, on the reverse strand, counting down.
CAAGCGGCGTCGACGGTATAACAGGTTCCCTCGAACCTCAGGGCTTTAGCAAGCAGACCTGCGGGGAGTCCAGCGACATAACGATTGATCGAAGCAACAGGTGTTTCAGAGAAAGTGAGGGGTTGATCTGAAAGTTTTTCCAGGAAGGTGCGGCCAAGATATTCTCTTGCCAGTGCAGAAGATTTTTCGGTTGGCAGAGCCAGATTACCGATAATGATCCCGGCACGACTGCGATCGATTTTTTCAGTATTTGCAGAATTAAACGTTTGTTGCCCGACCCGCAGGAGCAGCCGAAACATCGGGTCAAGATCAGCAAGAAAGTCTGGATCAATATCCAGACCCGGGATCTGTGACGGATCGACCTCATCATCCAGAAAACAGGCCTTTTGCGAATAGATTTTATCGGCAGCACCAACCTGCGGATCATAGATTTCATCAACAGGAAGGAGCCAACGCCCTTTTGGCGGTTTTCGCGATGTATTTATATTACCGACAATATTTTCCCAGAAACGATCCAGGGTCGGTGAGTTTGGAAATAACCCACCGACCCCGACGATAGCAACTGATTTTCCATGCAACATTTTCAGGCAACTCCGTTCAGTTTATTGCGCTGAAAGGTCATATTCAAGGAGGCATCAATAACACACTCATAGTTCTCTATCCGGGCCACCAGTTGATGACTCAGGGGATCAATAAAATCAATATCTGCAACTGCTCGCTGGCGGTTCTGCTTGATGACATGAACCCTGACCTCAACATCATTGTCAGGAAACTGTTGCTGATATTGTCGATACCGACCGGCATAAACAGGGAGAGAACCCGATTGATATTGTTCAAAACTCCAAAGAATCAACATCTGGAAACTGCCATCCATGACCAAGGGATCTGCCAACCAGGAGTTGCGTAAAGGCTCTTTTATCCATTCAGATGGCAAGGGTGCAGGACTGACGAGTGCACTGATCCCTTCATCAGAGAAACCCAAAACTTTACGGATTCCTTGAAAGTCATCACCATGAAAAAGGCGTTCGGGTTGATAGACACTGCTGATCGGGTGCGGATAAGGGGATAATGTCAACTTTTCTGACGCTGTCTTTCTACTGGGTAAACGGGTTGCCAGAACAATTTTGGCACGAGCATGGGCAACAATCTGCCTCTGGTCATTGATACTGGAGAGTTCTACCGGGACAACATGGACGCCATCACCTTTGATTGCTTTACCAGTCATCACCTGCAGGTGATGATTCTGCCGTGAATCCAGTATCACCCCTTTGAGGATACGCAGATCATTGAATCCCTGAAATTTAAGTCCTGGGTTATTATGAAGAGCAGCATGAGCCAGCCATTCAATAATAACAGCCATTGGCAGAACCGCTTTACCATCCATAACATGTGATTTTAAAAAGGGAAATTGCGCAACATCGAGATCAAGATCAAATGCTTTTGAAACACAGATGTTTTGTGGCGGCTCAGCGACAGCGGTATCGTGATCCTCAAGATCACCACCGGAAATAACCAATTCAACGGCACCACCGACTGCGGTTGATAATTCATTGAGCAGATAATCAGAACCGGCACGGAGATCGATAACATCAATCCCTTCCTGAGAAAAAACCTTTTTCAGTGCTGGAGTCACCATGCCTCCATCCCAGGGGCCCCAATTTAATGACAGAACCTTGCAATCAGGTCGCAATTCAGCTTGCTGGTCAGCAATTTTATTGAGAATTTCATTTGCTACAGCATAATCTATCTGTCCGACTCGGCCAAAGCGGCCTGTTGATGAAGAGAACATCACCATAAACTTCAGCTCGTCTTCGCCAATAGCGTTGAGAAGCACCCGTAATCCATCAACCTTGGTCGAATAGACCTGATCGAACTGCTCCGCTGTTTTCTCCTTAATCAACTTATCGGCGAGAACTCCGGCGCCATGGATAAATCCTTTAACGGGGCCATATTGTTCCCGCATTTCATCGAGAAGACGATTGAGGTCCTGTTGTTTGCGAAGGTCGACCGACCGATAAATTGCGGTTCCTCCAGATTTTAAAATTCGTTCAAGAGTATTGCGAATTTCCCGCGCAGCCATAATCTGCCGGTACTGACGTTCAACTTCCAGAGGTTTAAGTACCTCTTCAGATTGTGCCAGCAAAGCTTTTTTGATCTCAGCCTCATGTTGCAGGGTTGCAAGCCAGTTTGGTTCAACCTCAGGGACTGAGGTCCGTCCCAGCAATAACAACGTTGCCTGAGTTACACTCAGGGCTGCAGCAACCTCAGCCGTAACCCCACGACCACCGCCACTGATAACAATGAGATCACCGGCATCAACCGGGAGGACATTCGAAGTCGACTCTTCCAGTGGTTCAGCAACAAGTTCCAAAGCATGCAAACCCTGTGTGCTGATACCAACTTCAACAGGACTGAGTTTAAAAATCTCATCCACAATTGCAATTGCGGTTGGTGAAATCTCCATCCCCATCGCCAGATCAAGAGCCTTGCAGTGAATCGTCGGCCACTCCAGCGCAGCCGTTTTACTCATCCCTGCTAAACCACCAGACAATGGATCATTGATGGCTTTTCCCGTACCCAGCCCAAAATAACCATCCATCCGTGAAACCGTCACAAAAAAGGAACCTCCTCCTTTGCTGCTATCATGTAATGCAGGCTCCACTTTTTGTAATAATTTAAAAGAATGACGGAAAAACTGATCATCGGCTCCCGGCAAAGGTGAAAGAATCACAAGACCGGCCAGACATACAGGGAGATCGATGGTATCAATATCAGCAAGAGTGATTTTACGTGGTATCAATTGACGATCAGTTAAGCATGAACAGACAGCGTCGGTTAATGACGAACCATCATCAGTGATCCAGACTTCAGCCCCGACTGGAAACTTAAACTCTTTAGAGGCCCGTTTTTGTGGTATCGAAATGGGTTGAAGAATCTGTCGGATAACACCCTTAGGCGCTACAGATTCGTGGCTGCCGACCTCTACGTCCTGTTCTTCAGAGCCTGATATCGTTGCCAGAAAATCAACAATTTGTCCTACAGTTTGCAAGGTCCCAAGATGCTCAGGTTTGATTGCCGGAGTTCCTGGTAATCGTTCCTGCAAAGCTGAGAGGATTTCGACCCGCTTGATGGAATCAATTCCCAGATCGGTATCCAGTGCCATCTCCAGTTCCAACATTTCAACGGGATAGCCAGTCTTCTCAGCAATCACATCCAGCAACACAGTCGAAACCTGTTGCCGATCGACTTGTCCCATTTGCGGTGGTTCTGTCGGCAGAGGTTGTTGCTTCCCCTGACATAAGTGCTCAATGATTTGCCCCAAGGTTTGCAGTATACCCAGATCTTCTGGGCGCACGGTCGGAAGATCCGGTAGCTGTTCCTGTAAGGCAGAGAGAATTTCGACCCTCTTAATGGAATCAATCCCCAGATCGGTATCCAATGCCATCTCCAGTTCCAGCATCTCAACGGGGTAGCCGGTCTTCTCAGCAACAACGGACAACAACGTGCTCGTCACTGAAGTTTTATCAACTTCGGATTTTTGGGGCACAACTGGAGTTGTAGAAGCAGACTGTTGGCTGCCTTGACATAAGTGCTCAATAATTTGTCCAAGGGTCTGGAGAACACCCAAATCTTCTGGTCGAACCGCAGGAAGATCAGGCAATTGTTCCTGCAAGGCAGAGAGAATTTCGACCCGCTTGATGGAATCAATCCCGAGATCGGTATCCAGAGCCATCTCAAGTTCCAGCATCTCAACAGGGTAACCGGTCTTCTCAGCAACAACGGACAACAACACTGCAGCAACCTCCCCTGCGTCAGTTGTTCCCGCAGCGACCGGGACAGAATCTGCTTCAGGCATGCCTGAAACCAGATATTCAACAATCTGACCCAATGTTTGCAACGCACCAAGATCTTCAGGGCGGATGGTTGGTGCTGTAGGTAACTGTTCCTGCAAGGCAGAGAGAATTTCGACCCGCTTGATGGAATCAATCCCGAGATCGGTATCCAGAGCCATCTCAAGTTCCAGCATCTCAACAGGGTAACCGGTCTT
>JAZBPC010000122.1:0-20749 GCA_036351455.1 Desulfuromusa sp. | reverse complement strand
TTTAGCAATGGTGTTTGCTATGGCACAAGCTAACGTCGTTTTTCCAATGGCTGCCATTGGTTTGAACGTTGGTGGTGTTCTTTTGATCGCGGTGATTGGTGGACTAGTCGCCGCCACGACAACGTACTATCTTTTCACGAGATCATTGGGGCCAGACTCAGGAGATGGATATCTAGAGGTCAAGCGGGATAGAGAAACTAGCACAGTCAATCTGTTAATTTCTGGTGGGCAGGAAGCTGTCGAGATTGTGCTGAAGTCGCTACCAATTATTCTTATCGCCATTTTCATCATCAATTTAATCCAGTTTTTCGGCGGCATCGCTCTGGTCGAAGTTTTGGTGGCTCCTCTGTTTAACCTTCTGGGACTCTCTTCTACTGCAGTTCTTCCTATCGCGACTAAATTTATGGCCGGTGGCACGGCTATGATGGGAGTGTCTATGCAGCTGATCCGGGAAGGGGTGCTCAGCGTAGATGAGGTTAACCGATTGGCAGGTTTTATAATCAACCCGCTCGATATTGTCGGCGTCGCACTCTTGGCATCAGCAGGGGTTAAAACGGCATCTGTAGTGCGGCCAGCTATTGCCGGAGCCTTTTGTGGAGTGGCTGTAAGGGCTGTTTTACATCTGCTATATTTTTAGTTTTTATTCTTTCCACTCAATATTCACCGATAGGTTTACGAGAATCGCTGCAATGTTCTTGATGCAACCAAGTCATTGACATCTCTGGTTCATTTTTATAAGCAGTAAAATTTGAAAATATACAACGGATTGAGCCCAACACGAACGGGCTGATATGCGAGATGTTCAACCTTGTCGCATGACTCCAAGCCCCCATCAGCCTATAATCCTTCCCTCTAATTTTGAAACTTTCCTATCTGATGCTCTAATCAGCTCTCCTGTTCAGGTATTTGTCAGATTCTATATATATACTCTTCATGGCTTGAAACAAGGGGGGGACTTGTTATGGGAGGGTATCTATGCCGCTTAAAGTTCTTGTCCTTGATGATGATGTCCAGTTTTTAAATCTTACCGAAGCTTATTTAGAAGACAAGGGATTCGAGGTTTCTGCTTATCTTCAAGTCCCCAGGCCTATGCTTGAGAAGGTCGCAGAATACTGCCCTCTTGGTGATCCAATTTATGATCTTATCCTGGTTGATAATGATATGCCCGATATGAAGGGTATTGAGTTTTTGGAATATATCCAAAAGAAGGGGTGCAAAATTTCTAACACCAGGAAAGCCATACTCAGTGGTTGTCTAAGCAGTGATGAGCGCAATAGGGCAAAGGAACTTGGGGTCAAGGTGTTTGACAAGCCCTGTTCCCTAGACGTTCTTGATAAGTGGATCGAGACAGCTCTTAATGGATGAATGAACCCTTCGCACTTTTGAGAGAGCGAGATGCTGATTGCACTCGTTTTTGATCGGCAGCAGCAATTTTTACATATCAAAGCATCAGGTCAGATTAGTATTAATGATTTTGAATCTGCCTTGCAAGTGATTCTCTCTTCTGAAGAATATCCGCCAGATATAGCAACGCTTTGGGATTTACAGAATTTTGATTTCAGTGTGATAAGTAGTAAGTTCGAAAAAAGCATCATTGATATTCATAAAAAATATCCAGCCAGGGGCAAAACTCGTTTTGCTATGCTTGTTTCCAGTCAGCTTGGTGTTGGTTTGAGCATGATGTATAAATCACTGTCGAGCATGCATGGAATCCCTCATGAATTCAAAGTTTTTCAAAATATTGATGATGCTAAAAGTTGGCTGACTGGGCAACAGCCTTGAAACTGGGTTGAGACACCCTTCTACCTTTCTTCACCAAGACGTCATCTCCTCACAAATAAGAGAATTAAAAGCCATTGGAAGCGGTTTTCATTTTTTTGGATAAAAGGAATCATACCCTTTCTTTTTAAGGACTTCTTTGGCTGTTAAAACATCTTTGACGGATGAGAATTCACCGGCAATCACATTGTACAGGGGACGGCCAGTGCCATTTTGTCTTTTTAGATAGTACGCTGAAAATCCCATCTTACGGAGTTGTAAAAGTTGTTCTATGGCGTATTTTTTCTGCTGGAATGAACCGGTAAAAAGGGGGATTTTTTCGGCGTCGACCTTCAACAGTTTAAACGCGGCGTGGTCGATATCATCAGCGGAGCCATTTTGAGAGGCAGAGCCGGTTGGTTTTTCCTTGGCGATAACGGTGGGGAGAGGGTTCTCTGACGCTTCCGTTAGTTTGACATTCTCATCATCCATCCAATATTTGGGGTCAAAAGGCCAAATTCGTTGTACCAGCAGATAGCCGTCGCTTGTTTGGATTATGGTTGGCGGGTCATAATTGTTGCTGTGACTGACGACAGCAAAAATTTCCGGTTTCAATTCATTCTTTGTGAAGGCACCGATATAACCGCCCAGAGGCTGACCAGCAACTTTGGTTGATCCCTGGAATGAATCGGCCAGAGATGATCCTTGTTGCCATCTGGCAATAAGGTCTTCCCCTTGTTTCTCATCACCAAGGACGATTTGTCTCAGGGCGATTGTCGAGCCGGGATCCTGAAAGGGATAGTGTTCAGGTTCCCTTTTTCCCGATTCCAGGAGTTTTTCCACCAGCAAGAGAGGGTTCTGATGCAGTTTTTCGGCAATTCTAGCGGATTGCCAGGCAAGCTCTACATGACCTTGACGCAATAATGCCAGCCCTAGATAAATGTAGACGTCTCCTTGACTTGGATCCAACCTTAACGCGTCTTTCAGGACAGAAATTGACTTTGAAAGATTCCCTTTCGCCCCATAAAGGATACCGAGCTCAATTAATATATTTGGATCCTGGAAGCTGATTGAGGTTCCAATTTCCATATGTTTGATTGCTTCATCCAACATCCCCAAATTGTAATAGGCAAAAGCCATATCCCTCCGGATAGAAGGGCTGTCAAGTCCAAAGCTAATCGCTTTCCGATAGCTCAAGATGGCTTGCAGATCGTAGCCCTTATCAAGAAAACGGGTCGCCTGTTCTAAATAGTTATCGCTCTTGTCCAGAGAGAATGCCAAGTGGGTTGTCAGCATCACTATGAGGCAGGTAAGAAACAGATTTCTGCCAAGGTAGAATTTCAGTTCAGGAAACATAAGATTTAATTTTCCTTGTTCAGATATTGGCCCAACGAGTCTATCGATTGGAATGAAGCTGTTTGCATCTGACCGCAGCTTGCTAGACTGAAAGCTGATTCAAGGAGCAGCTGGATCAGGCGTTTATCCGGATTCTATGTTAGATCTTATCAAATTGGTACCGGCAATCTGAAAATGAAATACAGGAGATAGCTAATAATTTTGTAAATTGGTGCTGTGCGCTATACCTTTCAAAATGTATGCGTTATTATCCCTGGTCAAATAAATTTGAGGGCAGCATTTTCTGATAAGTCTCTTCTCTGCACGTCTTGAAAGTGGGGAGAATGGTTCTAACTCTCTCTCCAAGTATTTATTGCATCACTCTTTGTAGCACAACCAGGATAAATCTATGGAAATCGAATTCTGGCAGTATTTTGCTGTCTTCATACTGATTGGCTTTGCTGGCTTTATTGACTCTATTGCTGGTGGGGGTGGGCTGATCTCGGTGCCAACCTATCTGGCTCTGGGAGTTCCTACTGAGCTGATTTTGGGCACCAATAAGTGTGTCAGTTCTTCGGGAACATCCTTTGCGGTTTTTCGCTATATTAGAAGTGGTGCCATTCTTTGGAAAACTGTAATCTACGCGATTGTCGCTGCCCTGGTAGGCTCTGCCATAGGAGCGTCTCTTTCGACGTATCTCTCCCGTAGCCTTATCTTTACCCTGTTGTTGGTCATCATCCCAGTTCTGTTTTATCTACAAGCGCGGCACATGGGAGTTCAGGGAATCAAGTCAGAACTGACGCAGCAACAAATTGCTTTTCGTTCTGCCCTGACAGGTTTTTTTATTGGTGGTTATGATGGTATCTTTGGTCCAGGGACCGGTACTTTTCTGCTGTTAGCGTTTATGCTCTTTCTTCATATGAGTACCAAAGAGGCCAGCGCCAACGCCAGAATTGTCAACTATGCTTCCAATGTTTCAGCCTTTATCTATTTCCTCTATCAAGGGCGAATTTTCTGGCCAATTGCTCTGGTCGCAATTGCCGGTGCTATTTGTGGGAACTGGTTGGGGAGTGGTTTGGTGATCAACAATGCAGAAAAAGTTGTGGTCCCGGTATTCCGTTTTGTGCTGACGTTGCTGATGCTGAAGTGCGGTTATGATCTGTTTTTAGCTTAACATTCATATCGTTTCGGGTTATCTCCGGTTTGTCTTATGCCAATTTCCAGGATTCTGAAGTCGTAGTCGTCGCTTTCTGCAATCCACTATCCTTTCTATTAATTCACCACCTCCATTTTGCTCAGCTTCTTGCCAACAACAGCCGCTAAAATAACCAGCGCTGAAGAGATAAAAATCATAATAATTCCGAGGGCAGATAATGGCCCCCACAGTCCATCCTCTGCAAAGTGGAGAATCTGAACCGCTAGAACTTCGGTTCCCGGGCGGGAGAGGACAACAGAAAGGGTCAGTTCACGCAAGAACATACTCGCCATCAGAATCCAGCCGGAAATAATACCGGGAATCAATAGTGGGATGACAATCCGGCGCATGGTGTAAAAAGGGGTGGCTCCACAAACCCGGGAGGATTCTTCCAAATTACTGTGAATCTGGACGAAAGCACTTGAAATCGGTCTTATCCCATAAGGTAAATAGGTGGCAATGTAACCAATCATCAAAGCTGTGAGTGTCCCGTAGATAGGGGTGCGGACAAAAAACCACATAAAACCGACGCCGATAACAATACCGGGAAAGGAAAACGAGAGGAAGCTGAGGGATTCGAGAATCCCCGAAGCAGTTGAGCGGACTTTGACGATGACATAGGAGACAAAGATCGACAGGGTCGTTCCAACCGTTGCCCCGACCACACCGAGAAACAGACTGTTTTTCAGTGAGAGCAATGAAATCGGATCCCTAAGGACTTCAGTCCAATTATCCCAGGACATCATTGAAAATGCTTTGGCACTCGGCACCATTGAGTAGGGGAGCATGGAGGTATAAAAGAGGACCAGAACCGGAAGCAGGATCAGGATAAAGGAAAGAAACCCGACAATTATAAACAGGGGATACTTGCCTTTTTTCAGCTTAATTGTGGTCGGTTTAAAACCCCGACTGGAAATAGTGACGAACTTTCCAGTTTCGGAAGTCAGATAGCGATAAATGTAGATCAACGTGATTGAAGCAGCTAAAGCGCTCATACCGATTGCTGCTGCCTTGCCAAAATCAGCGGCAAATCCGGTCGCAATATTGCGATAGATATGGGTTGACAGAACATAGATGCGGCCCGGCATTCCGATTACTGAGGGTACCGCAAAAGAAGCAAGGCTCCTGACGATAACCAGAATTGCTGAGGCTAGAATCGCTGGTCGGAGTACCGGGAGGGTCACCTTCATCAGGGTGCGCAGGTTGGATGCTCCACACACCTTGGAGGATTCTTCCAGAGAAACATCAAATGCACTCATTGCTGGGGCAATGATCAGATAGGCAATCGGTAGATCGAGCAAACCTTCTACGAGAATCATCCCCGGCAACGTATAAATATCAAATAGTGCTTCCTTGAGGCCGAACAGGTCCATGAACAGCCGATTCAGAGTGCCATTGCTGGGGTTCAGTAATAATACCCAACTGACGGAAAACAAGATGTGGGGGATCATCATCGGGACAATGGCGATGACCTTGAAGATAAATTTGAAAGGAAGATCGGTTCTGGTATTGACATAAGCCAGAAACAGCGCCAGCAGGGTAGCAACCAGTGCTGATCCGCCAGTAAAAATTACCGTATTCCATAGAATAGCGGCAAAATCAGGATCGGTATAGGCTTCAACATACTTAATGGTCGTAAACTGACCAAACGAGACAAAGTCTTTTGAAAAACTTCCCAGCAGCAGCATAATCACCGGGCAGAGGGTCAGGAAACCAACGATGACAATCAGTGTCGTGGTCAGAGTCGGTTTTTTAAACATATAAGCACCTATCCATAAAAGACAAGAGGATTATCGCCTATGCCGAAAGGAGGAAGCAGTGATCAGGGTCGAAAGATATCGATATATTGTCCCCTTCAACGATATTTACTGTTGGTTCGATCGTGGTTGTCAGCAAGGTATCTCCGATACGGATTTCCCCTTCGTAGGCTTCACCAATAAATATCAGCGTTTCCATTTGACCGCTGAAAATATTTTGACCTTTTTCACCCTGTTCTGGGGCCAGTCGGATAAATTCGGGACGGACACAGAGCATGGCATCCTGACCAACTGCAATTCCCTGGCTGTTGAGCGCAAGAATAGAGCCGATTTCTGAAGCAAAAACCGCATGGTCCCCCTCCAGTTTTTCAACTTTGCCATGAATCAGGTTAGCCCGGCCGATAAAGTCAGCGACGAACTTGTCATCTGAATTGAAATAGATTTTTTTTGGATCGCCTATTTCGATAATTTTCCCTGCGCGCATAACCGCAATCAGATCGGAGAGGGCCAAAGCTTCAATGCGGTCATGGGTGACATAGATGGCGGTAATTTTCAATTCAGTGAGAAAACTGCGAAGCTCCTTACGTGTCTCTTCACGAAGTTTAGCATCAAGGTTACTCAGTGGTTCATCAAACAGGATCACTTTTGGTTCGGCAACCAATGCCCGAGCCAGAGCGACGCGTTGTTGCTGGCCTCCACTCAATTTTGTTGCCGGTCGATTTTCAAAGCCATCCAATTGGACAAATTTGAGAGCCTTTGCCACCTGCTCGCGGATTTTGTTTTTAGGGGTTTTAGTGGTTTGCAAAGGATAAGCAACATTGTCAAAAACATTCATATGCGGCCAGATAGCATAGGTCTGAAAAACCATGCCGAGGCCTCTTTTTTCCGGCGGAACAAAAATACCCTTTTCACTTGACCAGACTAGATCGTCACCGATGTATATTTCACCACCATCGGGTGTTTCCAGGCCAACAATACAACGAAGCAGTGTTGTTTTCCCGCAACCACTGGGACCCAGCAGGGTAAAAATTTTGTTAGCAGGGATAGTCAGGTCGATATGATCCAACGCTTTGATCTGTTTTCCTTCGGAATAGTAGGTTCGGGTCAGATCTTTAATACGAATTTCCATAAGACCTCAAAGTCATGATTGGAGCCAAAGATTAAAGCTGAGACAGTCTTCATAACTATTCAGGATTGTCCCAGAAGTTCAGGCTGCGGGTGCAGAATACAATATGCCCTTAAATGACCGGCCGGAACCAGAAACTAAAGGTTCCGGCCAATGAAAGTAAGTTTTTCTCAATGTGCCAACAAGGGTCTATTTCGCATAGAAGATCTTTTGAAATTCTTTTCCCCAGCTACGAATTTCTTCATCTGAAAGCTGTCGAATCGGCAGAACTTTGACCTTGTCAATTCCTTCAATCGGGGGATAAACCCCTGGAGCAAGAACATATTCGCCGACTTTGTCAGCCAGTAACTGCATGGCAGATTTACTCAGCCAATAATCGACAAAGATTTTTGCTGCTTTCGGGTCCTTGGCATTAGCCGCAATGGCGATTCCCCGGGTTGTTCCAAGCAGAGTATCAACCTTAGCCCAGGCGAGAGGTGCCGGTGCTTTGGTAATAATGTACTTTGGCATGGAAATGCCGATCAGTTTTTCTCCACTTTCTATCGGGGCCGGTGAAGGGCCGAAGGATTTGACAAACATCGGCTTATTGGCAGCTAAACCCTTAACGAACTTCATCCAGCCTTCATCATTAGTGAAAATTTTTGCTTCTTTCAAACCAACCAGCCAGGAGATGGTGGTTGCATGTGATGCCGGATCCGGCATGACCAGCTTGTTGTACCATTTAGGATCGGTCAAATCTTCATAGCGGGTCGGAACATCCTCAGGTTTAACCAGCTCTTTGTTATAAATAGGAGCGACATATTCGATCCCGAACTGGATAATTGTATCGTCCTGTTGGGCCCAGGCCGGATAGCCTTCTGCTGATGGAGATTTATAGGGAGCCAGAACCCCTTTATCTTTCAACATCTGCAGGATCGGTAGTGGGCCTTGCAAGACATCTGCTTTTAATTTCCCGGCTGAAAATTCTGTCAGTACTGTTGCCAGATATTTCGAGGTTGAAATGCGTGTATAAATTGCTCCAGGCTCGTGACTGGTATTGAAATCATCTATAATCGGTTGAATTGCTGTGATATTAGCATAAAAATCAACCTTTTCAGCAGCAATGGCGGCACTAAAAATTCCAGAAACAAGAATAAGACCCAACAGTAAAACAAGTGTTTTTTTCATGGTAACAGCTCCTTTCAAAGAGTCTTACAGTGAATTAAATCATTTCAGGACATGTTTCCTTTTGTAGCGAAGCAGATAAAAGTGGTTATTACTCAATATCTCTTACCAGTTATCAGTCTAGCAGATAAAATTCTGTGTGAAAGGGAGGAAGGCAGGATTTTGTAGTTTTTTGTTGGAACTTGCAGTGAAGTGTAGGTGGTGTGCTGAAAAATAATAGCTTACCGGCCTATTTGCTCTTCAAATGTCAGGTCAATGTTGTGCTCTCAGGACATGAAGATCTCTAGAGGAGGGGGATAATTAATGTTTCACTTTTCTCTTTGATCTATCGAACCACCCTGTTGCTTTTGCCATCCTTAATGGGGCTGAGGACATGACCTGTTTTTACCCTCTGCGACGCTCAAATAGGGATTGCAAATCAAGTAAAAAAATAATTTGACCATCGCCTAAAATGGTCCCACCGCCGCAGCCACGGATTTGATCAAAAGGGGCTGGTAAACGCTGGGCATAGACTTCCTGTTGACCGATCAGTTGATCAACCACCAATCCTACCTTCCGTCCCATCACCTCGGTAATGACCAGGGGAATGGGGTTGGGAGGAGATCCCTGTGGTAATTTCAAAATTTTCCTTAGCGAAATTAAAGGCAGCCGTTCATCATGATAGTTGATCATCAGTTGTTTTCCACTACTTTGAACGTCCTCAGGAGAAATTTCAGCTGCACGTACAACCCGGGAGATAGGGAGTGCCATTTTCGCTCCATCACACTCGACAATAAGAACCCGGATAATTGCCAGAGAGAGGGGGAGCTTCAGAGTTATACGTGCCCCTTCTCCGGGGACAGAATCGATCAGTAAGATGCCGCCAACCTGTTCTACCGCGGTTTTAACCACATCCATGCCAACGCCACGGCCCGAAGTCTCGCTCACCTCTTCAGCGGTTGAAAAACCGGGCTGGCAAATCAACTGGAACAGGTCATAGTTACGAATTGTTTTTGCTTGATTTGGATTCAATAAACCTTGTGCCAGAGCCTTCTGGCGAATTTTTTCCGGATCGATACCACGACCATCATCAGCAACCTGGATTAGCACCTGATCTCTTTCCCGCCAGGCTTTGACCGATACCGTCCCTTGTTGTTCAATGCCATGATCTACTGCATTTCGCACCAAATGCACCAGCGGGTCAGTCAATTCCTCAACAATTGCACGGTCCAGCTCGATATCTGCACCTGCTACCTGCAGTTGAATCTCTTTACCAAGACTTCGGGAGAGGTCGTGAACCGTTCGTGATAAACGCCCTGTCAGCCCTTCCAATGAAACCATTCGTACTTTTAAAACCTGATGGTGTAGGTTTTTTACCAGTCGTGCCATCTGACCAACACCATCATTCAACTCTTGCCAGTTTTGCTCTTTCAGGGCATTTTGCAGCTGATAGCGGTTGGTAATTAATTCACCGGTCAGATTGATAAAATGGTCCAGCAATGCTGTGCTGATCCGTACCGTTTTATCTGTGGAACGTTTTTTCTGCGGTTTCCCTTCTGCTTCAATCGGGAAGGTAATCTCCTGTAATTCGCTATATGGGCTTAATAGTTTAAAAATCTGTTCCTGGGGGATTTCACTGTGCAAGCGGACAATTAACTGATCGGGCGCATCACCCTGGAGAAGCTCTTCTTTTGATGGTGTTGATTCAACAATTGTTCCGAGTTCCGCTAATTTTGTTAAAAGAACCAGAAACCTTGGTCCTGGCGCGGCAACGGTTGGCTTTAACTGCAAACGAATAAGCTGTCCCTGTGCACTTGGCGGTAGATTTTCTATTTCTGAATTTTTAACAGGATTCTTTTCTGATTCAGATTCCTTAGGGCTGGTTGCAATAAATTTTGCAACGCTACGTTCCTGTTGTTCCTTCCGGATATCGTCCAGCAACAGTTCCAATAAATCAGTAGCTTCGAGAAACCAATCAATCTCGACGCCACTGATTTGTCCACGTTGCCGGCAGGTGTCAAGCCGATCTTCCAGATGGTGAGCCAACTTTGCCGTTTCTCCATGCTCCATGGTTGCCGCCATTCCCTTGATGGAATGGGCGTCACGAAACAATGCATCGATGCCTTCCTGATCCTCAGGATCCAGATCAAGTTGCACCAGTATGTCAACCATCGACTCAAGATGTTCGGCCGCTTCTGCCAGAAACATATCTCTAAATTTAGCTGCATCCATTTACGGTAACCTGTGGGCTAGTATGATCTGGTTCAACTTGTTAACTGATTCAGGTTTCAGCTGTGACACGTTCAACAACTTCAAGGACCTGGGTGCGTTGAAATGGTTTGACGATAAAATCTTTTGCACCAGCGTTCACGGCGTCCAAAATTAAATTCTTCTGTCCCAGGGCACTACAAACGACAATCGACGCGTCTGGGTCATCAGAAAGAATCTGTTTGAGGGCGTCAATGCCCCCCATTTCCGGCATGACAATATCCATGGTCACCAAGTCAGGCCGATGGATTTTATATTCTTCAATGGCTTGCTTGCCATTTTCTGCTTCAGCGACAATCTGCCAATCCGTGGATGCAAAAATATCGCGTAACATTGTGCGCATAAACAGAGCATCGTCAACGATGAGAACTTTCTTTGACAACTCAATCCCCCTTTTGGTTACAAAGCGATTCAAGCTTGGTCTGGAACAGGTCAAGATCAAACAGGCTGATCATCTGCCCATGATAATTGATGACATCTTCAATGTAATTTCTTTCAGTAAAATTCTGCATCTGCGTATCCTGATTTACGTCCAGATTGATGACCGTTTGCACCTGATCGACCCCCAGTGCTACCGGGCCCCGATTGTTTACCAATACAATTAACCGCTGGCCAATGTTTCCGGTGGGAAAGTCCAGTAATATTCCCAAATCAATAACCGGGACAATGCGCCCATGAAATGCGATGGCTCCAGAGATAAGATCCGGAGTTCCAGGAAAGGGGAAGATTTTTGGATTTTCAACCACTTCCTGAACCTCTATCAAGGCCAGAGCATACGTTTCATAGCCAACCTTGAATGGTAGCAGTTGTTTCATTATTGTTCTTTCTCTGAACTGAACCCCAGGTTAAAGCGACTGACAGAGGTTAACAGTTCGTCCGCCAGATGAGAAAGACGTTGTGAAGCAAAGGTCATCTCTTCCATCGATGCTGTTTGCTCCTCAGTGGCTGCTGAGACCTCTTCAGTCGAAGCAGCATTATCTTCTGTAACCCGAGCAATTTCTTCAATAGCAGCGACAATTGCGTGAGCACCTGATGTCTGTTTTTCAGTCAGATCACGAATGCTGACTGATTTGACCTGAGCCGCTTCGGCTTTAGCAATGATTCCTTTAAATGCGCTATGGGTAATATCAACTGCAGCGCGGCCAGAATCGATCGACTTGACACTTTCAGCCATTGATTGTTGCACTTTCAGGCTCTGCTCACGCGTTTTTTCGATCATTCTGGTTATTTCTCCCGCAGAGACGCTGGTGCTATCGGCCAGCTTGCTTACTTCCTCTGCAACCACGGCAAAACCATGACCGTATTCACCAGCTCGGGCGGCTTCAATTGTTGCGTTCAAAGCAAGCAAGTTGGTTTTTTGCGCAATTCCGGTGATAACATCTATGATTGTGCCAATCTTCTGCACCTGTTCACTGAAAGAGACAAACATCTCGCCATTTTCCTGTATCTGGCCCAGGACCTGTTTCAGGTTTTCCAGTGCTGTCGTGGTCATCTCTTCACCCTGACAGGCAGATTTGGTGGTTTCTTCTGCTGATAAAGAGAGGCTGTTTGCCGATGCCGCAACCAGGTCAATCTGTTCGGCCATCTCTCGAATAACCTTGGAGGCTCGTTCAACCATCTCGGCCTGGGTTTCGGCTCCGCGACTGATTTGTTCAATCGATCCTGCAACTTCATGTGCTGTTGCCGTCATCTCTTCAGCTGTTGTTGCCTGTGACAAGGACAGTTCATTGACATTAACAGAACTGGTCCGGATTTGACCAACCAGGTTTCGCAAGCTTGCTACGACCAGGTTTAGTGAGTTGGAAAGGTCTTCCGTTTCATCAGAAAAGAGCCCTTTACGTAAACGCACCTGGCGGCTGAGATCACCGTTGCTCAAGCGCTCAGCTCCTTCGGATAAAACTTTGAAGTTTGCTGTAAATGCTTTGGAAAAAATCCAGCCAAAAATCAGGCCGACCAGCAAAGCACCAATAATGGTAATCCATTGATGAGTCCATTCCGGGATCGACATCTGTGGCACCAGCTGGTTGAGTAGAACCACTGAGGCAACCACAAAAATGAACCCCACGACAAATTTGTAACTGATCTCAACACGCATTTTCTTCTCCTTCAGCTTGACTCAACGACTCTTGGTCATATTGCGAAGATATAACCTGAATCAGTGAATGGTTCGACAGGTATATGTTTGACAAAATATTGATAGCTCTCAAGTTCTATTTCTGACTTTCCGGCAGTCGCAGATAAATCCGTTCTGCTGGATCGATACAGGTAAACAGATTGCGACAATCTGTTGCCATTGTTTCAGCCCTTCCGAGAACCAGGTAACCCCCTGGTAGTAACGCTGTGGCTAGAATTTTCAGCACCTGTTGCTGCTGTTCCCGGGAAAAATAAATCAGCAAATTTCGGCATAGAATCAGCGTTGCCCGGTATAATGGTTTGTCGGCCAGAATGTCATGGCGAAAAAACTGAACGTGTTCACGAACTGAATCTATCAGCTGATACTGATCGCCGTGGTTAATAAAATATTCTGTAAGGACTTCACTTGGAACATTACAGATTCGTTCTGCAGGGAAATAACCGCGCTTGGCTCGAATTAAAGCCTCTGGACTCAGATCAGTTCCCACGATTGAGAGTAAGTCCCCTTTACGTCGCCATTTCTGAAAAAGGAGGGCGATGGAATAAGGTTCTTCACCATTAGCACAACCGACACTCCAGATTCTCAGCTTGCTGCGATTGCGTCTTGATATATCCAGTAGCCCTGGCAAAAATTTATTCTCCAGCGCTTGAAAAACACTTTTGTTGCGAAAAAACTGGGAAACATGAATGCTCAATGTCGCCAGAAGCTGTTCTTGCTCGCGAATATTGTCCCGCAAGAGATCAATGTAAGTTACCGGTTCATGATAGCCAATGGCTCGAATTCGGGCAGCAATACGACGTTTAATGCAGAGAACTTTGTATCCTTCCAAAAAGAAGTTCTGTTGCTGACGTAAAATATCTGCGATTTCCTGATAGACTTTATCATCAAGACTATTCCCAATGAACGGGGATGGGCTCAGAGCTATCTGTTCCTCTGGCAATTCACCCAACCCCAATTTTAAGGTGGTTAAGGTTTTATCACTGTCAGCTGAAATGGTCGAATCCTCCTCGCTGACAGTGATAAAGCTCACCGTTACTTTTTCGGACACGCAGCCCTGAATCCTGACAGATACTGCCGATCCTTGTAACAGGTTGGGGCAGATTGATGTGCCGATCCAGGTCTTTCAAGGGAGAGGTAAAAACCAGTTCATAATCTTCTCCGCCGGCTAAGGCTAGATCTATCAGCTTAGAGTCCTTATCAAGTGCCCTCTGAAATGCCCTGGAAAGAGGTATTTCAGACATATCGAGTTCGGCGCCAACCTTTGAGGCGTCGAGAATATGGCCCAGATCAGCCAACAAACCATCCGAGACATCAGCCATTGCTGTTGCCAGCTGTCTTTTTGAGAGCACTTTTCCCAAGGGCACTCGCGGTGTTGGAGTATGAAAACGTTGATTTAAAAAAGGCTCGGGCTGCTGGCCGTTTTGCAGTTGATACAGGGCAAGAGCGCTATCTCCTAAAGAACCTGAAACATAAATCGCATCACCATAGCTTGCCCCCTGCCGGCAGATTGCGTCACCCGTTTGCACTTTTCCCTGAACTGTTACCGAAATCATCATGGGCCCAGGGGAAGAGCAACTGTCACCACCGGCTAGAACGGCACCGTAAGTATTAACTTCGGTGAGAAAGCCCGTGAGAAATTCTTGAATTTCAGAATCACTGATCGTTTTGGGGCGAGCAATCCCTAAAAAAAGAGATTGTGGTGTTCCCCCCATGGCAGCAATGTCACTAATATTGACAGCAGCAGATTTCCGCCCCAAATCAAACATGCTGCTCCATTGCCGTTTAAAGTGAATATTTTCAATCAGCAAGTCGGTACTGGTCAGTAAGTCTTGACCCGCCTGTTGAGGCTGAATGGAACAGTCATCGCCAATCCCTAGTGAGAGGTGATCTCCACTGCCTGCCTGTTGTCGAATCCAGTCGATGAACTCAAACTCTTCCAGTCTTTTTATACTTGCTGTCATAATAAGTTTACCCTACGTTAATTTTTCAAAACTAATTATTATTTTTCTTTCACTTTATGTCAAGCAAAGCCTTCGTGGAGACAAAAAAAGAGCCTTCAGCAGTCACTGAAGGCTCTTTTTGCATGTTCTTGTTTTGAGTTTATCTATTTAAACTTTTGGACCGGCCTGGGTAAAGTCGAAATCATCATTATTGGTGATGTATTTCTTGAAGTTTTCCACAAACATTCCAGCCAGTTTTTTTGCTGTCTGATCAAAGCTATCCTTGTCTGGCCACGCATTACGTGGGTTCAACAGGTCAGTATCAACTCCTGCGAGCTCTTTGGGGATATTCAGTTCAAAAAAGCGGGTTTTCTCAAATTCACAATTTTTGATGCTGCCATCAAGAATAGCATTGACACAGGCGCGTGTACCCTTAATGCTCATTCGCTTGCCGACACCATAGCCGCCACCGACCCAGCCAGTGTTTACCAGGTAGGCATTGACATTGTATTTATCCATTTTCTCGCCTAAAAGCTTCGCGTAAGCCGTTGGGTGTAATGGCAGGAAGGCCTCTCCAAAGCAGGCAGAAAAGGCAGCCTGAGGTTCGGTAATGCCACGTTCGGTCCCGGCCACCTTTGCGGTATAACCGGAGAGGAAGTAATACATGGCCTGTTCTTTACTCAATTTGGAGACGGGAGGAAGAACACCAAAGGCATCGCAAGTGAGGAAAATAATATTCTCCGGGTGCCCTGCCATCAGGCTTGGTTCATGGTTCTCAATGTGCTCAATCGGATAAGAAACCCGAGTGTTTTCAGTTTTGGAGCTATCGCTGTAATCGATAATTCCATCTTCGTTGTAGACAACATTTTCCAACAAGGCATCGCGCTTGATGGCATTAAAAATTTCTGGTTCACTCTCTGGCGATAAATCGATAGTTTTTGCGTAACAGCCACCTTCAAAGTTGAAGATTCCATCGGCGTCCCAACCGTGCTCATCATCACCAATCAATTTACGTGCAGCATCTGTTGATAAGGTGGTTTTTCCGGTGCCGGAGAGACCAAAGAACAAGCAGACATCGCCATCTTTACCGACATTGGCGCTACAATGCATAGAGAGGATTTTCTCCAATGGCATCCAGTAGTTCATCATGGTGAAGATCCCTTTTTTCATCTCTCCGCCGTACCATGAACCACCGATAATCGCGACATTCTTTTCAATGTTGAAGATAACAAAAACTTCAGAATTCAGGCCATGCTTCTCCCAGTTTTTGTTAGAGATGCCGGCTGCATTGTAAACAGTAAAATCCGGTGTAAAGCCTTCCAGTTGTGCTGCATTTGGACGGATGAACATGTTCTTGATAAAATGTGACTGCCAGGCAATTTCAGTAACAAAGCGAATCTTGCGGGTGGTCTGTGGATTTGCACCACTGAAACCATCAGCGACATACACATCTTTACCAGAGAGATAGTCAATAACTTCTGCATAAAGTTCATCAAAAATTTCTTCGGAAACCGGCTGATTAATATTGCCCCAGGCAATATTTTTCTGAGAAGGGTCTTGTTTGACAAAATATTTATCTTTGGGAGAACGGCCGGTAAATTTACCGGTATCAACCATCATTGTTCCGTTAGCTGAGAGAGCACCCTCTTTGTTCTTTTGTTCATGCTCGTACAATTCATCATAACTGAGATTATGATAGACTTTGCCGACACTCTTTAGTCCCAATTCTGCTGCGGTTA
Organism: Desulfuromusa sp.; assembly: GCA_036351455.1. Classification (GTDB taxonomy): domain Bacteria; phylum Desulfobacterota; class Desulfuromonadia; order Desulfuromonadales; family Geopsychrobacteraceae; genus Desulfuromusa. The sequence goes on along the minus strand of JAZBPC010000122.1, from coordinate 4,354 downwards.
CATCGCTCATCTGTGTTTCCCCACTTTCTGTTTTATTGGAGTTTTGATCTGCAAATTACGAAAACTGGATTGGTTTAAAAACCATATTTAAAAACTATTTCTGGGCTTCCCGGTCGCTAAACGGCCGAATTATAGCCCAAAACTATAACCTAAACATGACTTTGAAACAACCTTGCAAGACAGCATACAATGTAATTTACAATTATTTTGTATAAATCAAAGTTTTATCAGATTCGGCAAAGCTCTTTCCAGATAATGATTAAATAAGACTCTCTTTGAGTTGCTGAACGACTTTCTGAGCCTCGATAAAACGATATTGTTCTATCAGGCTTGACAATTTTTCGACAGATTCAGATAAATTTTCAGGCCATCGTTTATCTTTTAGGGAGAGCACTATCTTCTGACAAGGTATCGCCTGTAGCTTAGAGAGTGGACCTTCCAGCTGGTGGAGGATCTTTACCAATTCTGTTGTTGATCCCAGTAGTAACGTAGAAGGGGGCTGCGTCTCGGGGGGATCTACAGGAACAACAGGTTTATCAGCAGCAGAACGGGTGACGTTTGTGAAGGTTAAACAGAAACTGAAACAACTCCCCTGCCCAAGAGTGCTTTTTATCTTCAACTCACCCCCAAGTTGGTGGCAGACTTTCTGTGCTATTGTCAACCCCAGACCGGTGCCGCCATAGTGACGAGTTCTCGATCCATCGCCCTGATAGAAGGGTTGAAAAATAAGTTCTTGTTGTTTTTCCGCGATTCCGACTCCATGATCGGTAACGGAAAATTCAAGGGTTGATGTTTTCTCGGTTTGTTCATGCAACGCCAGAGATAAAATGACATGACTGTTGGGACTGAACTTGATTGCGTTTCCCACTAATTGGTTCAGGGCCCATTCAATTTGATCGGGAAAACCTTCAACTTGGCTGGGGACCTGATCCGGAAAATCGACCGTGAGAGTGACCCCATTGTTCTTGGCTTTCAGAGCGAAATTATCTTTTACCCGCTCCAATAGCTGTTTCGGGTTGAAATTTTCAGCTAATAAGGGACCCATACCCTGTGCGTCCATGTCTGAAATCATCAAGATCTCATCAATCAGAGTCAATAAGCTCTTGGAGGAGAGATTGATTTTATCTATGTACTTTTGCTGTTGCTGATCCAGCGTGGTTTCTCCGAGCAACTGTCCCAACCCCATGATTGTATTCATCGGTGTGCGCAACTCATGGCTCATATTACTGAGAAAATCTGTTTTTAGCCGGGATGATTCTTCAGCAACTAACCGCTTTTTCTCACTCTCAGTTTCTAGTCTCTGAGTTTTCCGCAGCTCTTTTTGCAGCTGGCCTGTCACCAGATTCAGGGCAAAATACATCAAAACTTCAATGGCCAAAAATAGCAGAATACTGTAGAAGATTAAAAAAGCAACCTGGTCATGGTAGCCTGAAATTTGATGACTGACGTCTTTCCACAGAACGACCACTCCAGCATCTGGTACCTCGGGGTTTCTTTCACCATGAAAGTCTCGTAAAGGGAATGAGGTGAAGTACAGGTACTTATCGCCGTCCTGCAGCATGTTTTGGCTCGGAGTGAGAAGGGTATTTGAAGTCAAAAAACCTCTAATTTTAGGAGAGGTGGTAGCTTCGATATAATAACCGTTAGCGAACTGATTTTCTGTGGTAAGTTTTTCCAGAAATTCTGGCCAGACAGTTCCTTCCATATGGTTTTTACTTAACAACACCGCTGCATTCAACCCGGGCCGACGATTTTGAAAAAGGGACAGCATATTTGTAAAAGAGGTTCCTGCCTCAAGCGCCCCGACATGGACCTGTTTTTTTGTGACCCCATCAAAGGCATAAACCGGGGCCACACCACGAATTCCGGAAACAACCCTTCCGGTTTCAAAACCTGTTGTGTTCTTTTGTTCTGCGTTGGCAACAACAACGGTATAGCGGATATTATCCATCCGATCGCCAAACTTCTCTGGTTGATGAACTCGTAAAAAGCTTAGAGATCCAGGCCCAAGATGAAAATGAAGTTGTCTGAAACCAAACTGTTTGGCCAGAACTGTCTGGCTCTTTTGTAAATATTCAAACAGTGATGCTCTGACCTGAGCTGAGAACTCACCACCACCGTTTCCACCTTCCAGAGCAACGGACTGTTTTCCCAGCAGAAATAACTGCTGTACTTTCTGATCATTGGCAATAACAGTGACAATCTGCAGCATTCGCATTTCGGTGGCATCCAGATCTGTCTTAAAAGCGGTTTCTGATTGTGCTGCCAATGTGTCTAGTTCTTTGATCAATCGTTGATGTTCAAGTTGGGAATAAACCCAGACGTAACTTGAGATAGAGCAGAGTAAAATCAGACTGAGGAGCAGATATGTTTTATGCTGGACACGCATCGGGTTTTGATTCTCTTTTTATTCTTAGTTGTGGGTCTCTATAGCGACAAATTAATCTTCAAATTTACGTGCAATAGCATGAAATTGCTGATGGATTTTTTCAAAACAGGCCAGGACCTGTGGGTCAAAATGGTTCGGATGTGTATAGCCATCACCTTCCAGGATAGTTTTTACCGCCATGTCATGTTCTAACGCTTCTTTGTATGGTCGCTTGCTGATCAGTGCATCATAAACATCAGCAATAGTCATCAAGCGGGCGCAAATTGGTATAGCTTTTCCTTTGCGGCCATGGGGGTAGCCTGATCCATCCCATTTTTCGTGATGGTATTCAGCAATTTCTGCAGCAACACGTAAAAGTTCATTGCGTCCGTGGATGGTTTCCGTTCGTCGAATAGCTTCGCTGCCGAAGATGGTATGCTTTTCCATAATGGAAAATTCTTCTGCCGTTAAACGTGCTGGTTTTAATAAGATCGAATCGGGAATGGCAACTTTGCCAATATCGTGTAATGGCGCTGCCTGATAGAGAATTTCCAGCATCTGCTCATTAATTATCTGTGGATTGCTTTTACGCATTTCAAGTGCAAGAGCGCGAACATAAGACTTTGTCCGTTGAATATGACCCCCAGTCTCTGGATCGCGGTATTCCGCCATGATCGCCATGCTGGCAATGGTTGCTTCCTGAGCATGGGCCAGCTCCTCAGTCCTCTGTGAAACCAGCTTTTCAAGGTGATCACGATAACCTTTCAATTCCAGCTGAGTACGTATCCGTGCTTTAACGATGGCGGGATCAAAAGGTTTAGTGATGTAATCTTCAGCCCCAAGGTTCAGACCTTTTTCCTGTTCGGAGCTTTCTGCAAGGGCGGTTAGAAAGATAATGCCAATTCCACGGGTTCTGCTGGAACTTTTCAGGCGGCTACAAACTTCGTAGCCATCCATCCCCGGCATCATGATATCCAGCAAAATCAGGTCGGGTAAATTATCTGACTGTAAAGTTTGCAGAGCGGTTTCACCATCAACGGCAACCCGTAAGTCATACTCATCACCCAGCACAGCAATCAAAGTATCAATATTTGAACTGGTATCATCAACAATCAGGATTTGTTTTTTTCCTGAATCCAAATTAGTTCTCCCCTTTGTTCAAAAGGTTCCGGACAATGCCAGCTGCAAGATTAAATTGATAACGACCGACCAGATCTTCTAACTGTAACAACAGGTCACGGTGTTCTGGGGGCCAGACTTTCTCTTGAATTTTGATCAGCAAAGGTTTGACTCCATGAGCTTGAAGGCTACTTAAAGGGGGGATCATTTGCGCCAGAATAGACTGTAATTCCTCCCATGAACCGGTTGGTTTCGTCATATCCGCAACGGGTTCATGCAACTGTGGCAGGTTTTTCAATAAGTCCAAAAAGTGTTTATGCGCTTCAAGCATTGGTTCTAAAGCCGCAGGTTCCTGTCTCTTGCTGAGTTGTTCCTCTACCTCTCCCGCCAGCTCATGGAGCTGTTTGGCACCCAGGCTGCCTGCAACCCCCTTCAACGTGTGTACTCGAAGGATTGACTTGTCGTACTGTTTGAGTTCCAGTTCGTGAAGCAATTCAGTTTCGGTCACGGAATACTGATCAACATACTTTTTTAACAGGTCGATGTAGAATTGACGGTTTCCCACCATCCGATGAATTCCTGCTTTGACATCAATTCCGGGCAGGGCTGTTTGCAGATCAGAATGTTCAGAGGAAGCCATTGGGATTGGTTCATTGATCTTCAGACGCTTATTTTCTGGCAACCAACGCTGCAATTCTGCATATAAGGTTTCAAGTTCAATCGGTTTGGTGATATGGCCATTCATTCCTGCTGCCAGACTTTCAGCCCGGTGCTCATCAAAAGAATGGGCGGTCATAGCAATGATTGGCAAGTTCTTAATATCTTCTTTCTTCAGATCTCTGATCGCTCGTGTTGCACTGAGTCCAT
>JAZBPC010000121.1:0-17999 GCA_036351455.1 Desulfuromusa sp. | reverse complement strand
GCCGAAGGCTGGTATCGAAATCTAGGCGGAAAAGATCGCTATATCTCCTTTAGTGCTGTTCCTATTCGTGATCAGAATGGAAAACTTCAGGCGGTTCTTGAGACTTTCAATGACATAACAGAGCGCAGACGAGAAAAAGAAAACTCCGTAATCCTACTTGATCAAGTCCACAAAGCAAAACTCCAGTGGGAACGAACCATGGATCGCATTGATGATTTGATCCTCTGTGTTGATGCTGAAGAGAGGCTGCTGCGTTGCAACAAGAAAGTGAAAGAGATTCTGGATCAACCCTATAGCGAGATACTGCAAAAGGATTGGCGTAGTTTATTGCAAACGGGGGGTATAGAATTTCATCCCGGCGGCGGCAAAAAAAACGAATGTTACCACCCCCAATCCGAACGGTGGTTTTTGATAAAAACATACAAATTCTATGATGCAGAAGATTGCACTGCCTCTGGAACCGTCATTACCCTGCATGACCAAACCGAAACCCGGAAAATGACCACCGAACTGGAACAGGCTCATGCTGACCTCAAAGCGACACAGAGCCAAATACTACAATCAGAAAAAATGGCTGCAATCGGTCAATTGGCCGCAGGTGTTGCCCATGAAATCAACAATCCCATCGGCTTTGTGACCAGCAATTTGCACACTCTAGGCCGCTACGTTGAAAAACTGACTGGTCACATTGAAAAACAGGAAGAAATTATTTCTCAATTTGCAGCTGAACAGGCAAGTGAAATAATCGCTCAATTGAGAAAAAAATCGAAACTTGATGCCATCACTGAAGATCTTCATGATTTGCAAAGTGAATCGTTGGACGGTCTGGCCCGCGTCAGCAAAATTGTCAAAAACCTCAAGTCTTTTTCACGGGTAGATCAATCTGAATTCAGTCATGTTGACATCAATGAGTGCTTTGAAACGACTCTGGACATTGTCTGGAACGAACTTAAATACACAGCAAAAGTTGAAAAAGACCTAACTCCTCTTCCATTGGTCCCCTGCTACCCTCAAGAGCTCAACCAGGTTTTTTTGAACCTGTTGGTTAATGCTGGGCACGCCATTGGTGAGAAAGGGGTTATCAGTATTCATAGCTGGCTGGAAGAAGAGTTTGTTTGCATCTCAGTGTCTGACAACGGCTGCGGAATTCCTGAAGAAAACCTGGAACGTCTGTTTGAACCTTTTTTCACCACCAAAGAGGTTGGCAAAGGGACAGGCCTTGGACTGAGCATCAGTTACGACATTATCCAGAAACATCGGGGACAATTACAGGTTGACAGCAAAGTTGGCCAAGGCACGACATTCACCATCCAACTACCACTGCAACAGGGTGAAAAGTAAACCAAAGAGACCCAACAGAAAAGTCATTCATAAACAGATATCCACTCAAATATTAGTATCAATTGGTGGATGAGATTGCTGAAGAGCTCATCCTTCACGATCAACATAAAACTAATCCAGGAAATTATCGAGACCAATATTCCAAGAAGGAAGAAAGTGACGACCCTTGGCCGCCACTTTCTCTTATAGTAACTATCAATCGCGTCTTCGACGAAGTCAGTTTCCGTCCCTTGAAATATGGCAAGCAATCCTTTAACAACATCATATTTTTTGGGGTTGTTCTTCACCCCTTCGGATATTGTCAACAATCTTTCCTTGAACTCTTTTTCGCGTTGTTCATACGCTAAAAGCTTCTCTTTCAGATGATCGATATCATCGGGATTTTCTTCCCTCAGACGTGTAACCTCATCATTTAAATCTTCGAGTTCGATTTTCAGGGTCAATATCTCCTCGGAAAGTTCAGCATTAGCATGTTGCAAATCAGCAATTTTAGCCTTGTTAATAAATTCTGACATGACACCCTTTCAGATCAATGTGGCGCTCAACTTCTGTCTTTTATGCTGTAAATTTTACCATTTTACAATTGATGATAAATGACGGTAACAGCAACTTTCAACCAACAGCTTAATTCTAACAAATCATTTCCTGAAGTTCAGCGTATTGTCACATCTGAGCGGCTTTAATTATCCCGTAAGGGGTAAGAAGTTGACGTGTTGTTTACATATAATCGCTGTTTCTTCAACTCTTGAGCCAAAATCCCCCAAACATCACCCTCCGGATAACAACATCTTCGGGAAAATTGATGGACCTCTTACATCTCTAAACCTTAACCATGCTACAATGTCCGAAACCTCACAAAGGAGAATTTAATAATGCGGACAATATTTTCTTTACGTTTATTCCTATTGTTTTTTTTCATTTTTACATCTCTCAACATTGCAATCGCAGCGGATGCTCCTACACGCCCAGATGATGTCAAAAGAATTACCATCACTGAGCTTCAAGATCTGCAAGCGGGTGGTAAAAGGGTCGTCATTATTGACACCCGCACTCCTGGTCAATGGCAAAATGCAAAAGACAAAATCCCCGGGGCTATCAGGATCAATTCGCAAGGTGACTTGCAAAAACTAAAAGCAGACATTCCGCCTGATGCGGAAATAGTGACCTACTGTACATGACCGAGCGAAGGGTCCAGTGCCAGTCTGGCACTGACATTAATGGAAAATGGTTTTACCCGTGTAAGACCTCTCCTGGGTGGATATCATGCCTGGGTGAAATCAGGGCTACCGGTTGAGAAAAGATAAGAGCAGCATCAATAGCCTCGGAAGCCTATCGGTTCCCGGGGCTATTGATTTTTTACCTGAAAGCCGTATTATATCTATGTCGCAAATGCTCTCTCAGCATTTCAATTTGAAAATTTGGGGGTAACGACATGGCTCACCACACCTTAAAATCCGGCTACAGTCGTCTAACAGACCGACTCAACCGCTACCCCCAAGGGGTTCCTCCGTCGCAAGTACTGTACAAAATTCTTGCCATTTTATTCAGTGAGAAGGAGGCGGAGTTAGTTGCACAATTGCCAATCAAACCCTTTAATGCTCAAAAAGCCAGTCAAATCTGGAAGCTCTCTCTCACAGAGTCCCGTAAGGTGCTGGAGGAACTGGCAAGCCGAGCTATCCTTCTGGACCTGGATCGGGATGGAGAATCACTCTATATATTGCCTCCACCAATGGCCGGATTTTTCGAATTTTCCCTGATGCGAACCCGGGGTGATATTGACCAAAAAGTTCTCAGCGAACTTTTTTACCAGTATATGAATGTTGAAGAGGACTTTATCCGTGAATTGTTCACCAGTGGCAAAACCCAACTGGGCCGAACATTTATTCACGAACCGATTCTAAGCAATGACGATGCACTCCACGTTCTCGATTATGAACGTGCCACCGAAGTCATTAAAACCGCTTCCCATATTGGTGTTGGTGACTGTTATTGCCGTCATAAGATGTACCATGTTGGTAAGGCTTGCGACGCACCGATGAATATCTGCATGACCTTTAACAGCTCTGCAGCATCACTCACCAAACATGGTCACGCTCGTCTGATCGATTCAAGTGAATGTCTCGACCTTTTGCAGCAAGCGTATGACCATAATCTGGTACAGTTCGGGGAAAATGTGCGTCAGGAAGTGAACTTTATCTGTAATTGCTGCGGTTGCTGCTGTGAAGCGATGATTGCGGCTCGACGTTTTACCATTTTAAACCCAGTGCACACGACTAATTTCATCCCGGAAATTGATCAATCAGACTGTACTGGCTGTGGTAAATGCGTCAACGTGTGTCCGGTTGAGGCCATCGCTCTCTCATCAGCCAACGACCCGAAGAAACCAAACCGAAAGCAAGCCACTCTGATTGAAGATCGCTGTCTCGGCTGTGGTCTCTGTGTTCGTGCCTGCCCGGAAAAAGTGATCAACCTCCAAGCCCGATCTGAGCGGGTCCTGACGCCACTCAATGGTGTTCACCGGGCAGTCGTTATGGCAATTGAACGAGGTAAATTGCAAAATCTGATTTTCGACAATCAGGCCCTCTTCAGCCATCGCGCACTTGCAGCTATCTTTGGCGTCATTCTGCGCCTGCCACCCATCAAGCAAGCAATGGCCAGCAAGCAGATCAAATCGCGTTATCTGGAAAAACTGATTTTAAGGATGGATGATTAAACCAGGGAGCCTCGCCGGATGAGCTGCTGAAAAGCAGAATACTCTTGAAACCCAACAAGCATACGATTTTCATAGATATGGGTCGGGACAGACGTGACACCAATATTTCGGGCACGCTGCCAATCAGCATCGACCACATCGGAAAAATGCCCGTCATCTAATACATGTAAAGCTTCAGACTCAGGAAGGTCCAACGTTTTACAGATTTTTGTCAGTTCGTCAAGTCTGGCAATATTTCGCCCTTCAGCAAAATATGCGGTATAAACGGCGCCCCGAAAAGCATCGCCCCGCCCTTGAGTTTCTGCCCACTTCCCCAACTCCTGTGCCCGTCGACTATTATAAGTATGGGTTCGTGTTGTGAAGGGTAAGCCCAGAGTTGCGGCCAAGTCTTTTAACCCGGCCATCGCCTTGGGAACATCCATCTGCCCCGCAAACAAGGCTGACAAATCCCGCCCCTCTTCCGGTGTCTCCGGATGGAGAGGAAAACCCGTCCACTGCAGTTGCAGATCAAATTCTTGAGCTAACTGTTCGATGCGCACGGCACCAAAGTAGCACCAAGGTCAGACATAATCATAAAAAATTTCAATTGTCTTCATATAATCAGACTAACAGAAGTCATGATACGGAAGCAAATCTCAGGTCAACAGCTGGCCCCTGTCAATTCAAATTCTGTAGCTCATTTTCGGCAGCATAACTGGCTGCACCTACGATTCCGGCCTGGTTGAATAATCGGGCCGGAATCAATTCAGCCGGGGTTTTAAGATACGGAAAATAGTGTTCATGCCTGCTGCTGACGCCACCTCCAATAATAATCAAGTCAGGAGCAAGCAATCTTTCAACCTGCTGCAGAAAGACGGTGAGCCTTTTCGACCAAGCTTCCCAGCTTAGGTTTTCCTTTGTTCTCACCGCGGCGGAGGCATACCTTTCAATAGGAGCCCCTTCAAAATAAAGAGAGCCCAATTCAAGATTTGGGAACAGTTTTCCCTGATGGAATAGGGCTGAACCAATGCCGGTCCCCAGGGTTAGGATCAAAACAGTCCCCATCCTCCCCACTCCGGCACCAAATCTCACCTCTGCCAGACCCGCCGCATCGGCATCATTAACCACAAAACAAGGACAACCGGTTTTATTTTGAATCAGTTTTTGCACGTCAGTATCTATCCAACCCACATCAATATTAGCGGCTGTTTTGGCAACACCAGATTGAATCACAGCGGGAAAACCACAACCGATGGAGCCACTCCACTGACACAAATGAACTAACTGGTCAACAACTTCTACAACCGCCTGAGGCGTTGCTGGTTGAGGGGTCGTCATTTCCACCTGTTGCGAACACAGCCGTCCGGATTCGACATCAACAATAGCTCCTTTAATGCTGCTTCCCCCGATATCTATACCAAGTATATTCATTATCAATTCAAGCCTCCCTGCAAGTACAGATATGTTTCATCATTTCCAATAGCTGTGTTATCTTTGCATTTTAACTCTACTCCAGAAAAGCATAACAGAATGAAACTGAACGATGAACAAAATAAGAGCGTTTTTAATGGCGTCATCATTGGCTACCTGGTTCTATTGCTACATGTCCTGTTGATCATCGGGTTAGGAATAACCGTTGTTGTTGTCAAAGGAATTTATGATTTCCGCTGGTTGATTATTATTGCCGGGATCGCCCTGATTGGGGGATCGGGCTACTATTTTTATCGCTATTTTAAAGCCCACAAACAAAAAATTCACGACTTGATGTCCAACCCGGCGTTCAATGATCGCACCCTGGAAATCAGCTTGATGGGAGGGATGGCGACAATGAAGCTGGGGCATAAAGATGATAATATTCAATTAATTCAAGCTCACAGCGAAACTGAGATAAAACAGCTGGAATCACCCGAATCAACTCAACTCAAGGAATTAACAAAACTCAACCAGATGCTGAATGATGGACTGATCACCCGTGAAGAATTTTTACAATTGAAACAAAAGATAATCTGAATTTACCCCGAGACAGCAGAAATCATTTTATTCCCAATTGCCTCATAACCGGAGGAAGCCATGTCCTTTCCTGTTCTGACCCTTGGTGCAAGCCAGGGAGTATTAATCCAACAATTGGGCAAGATGAGTAATCGCCATGGCTTGATTGCCGGAGCCACTGGAACAGGAAAAACTGTCACCCTGCAAGTTCTTGCTGAGGGATTTTCAAAGCTGGGCGTTCCCGTTTTTGCTGCTGATATCAAAGGAGACTTATCAGGTCTGGCCGCTGCAGGGAAGAATCATCCCAAAATTGACGAAAGACTGTCACAGATCCCTTTACCCGACTACAAGCTGCAACCCTGTCCGACATTGTTCTGGAGCATTGATAACAATCAGGGGCATCCCGTTCGGACAACTATTTCAGAAATGGGCCCTCTGCTGCTGGCTAATCTTCTGGAGCTCAATGAGACCCAAAGTGGTGTCATCTATGCTGCCTTTGAAATTGCCGATGATGAAGGAATGCTATTACTGGATCTCAAAGATCTGCGCTCACTGCTCCTCTGGATGGGAGAGAATGCAGGTCAACTTCGCCATGAATACGGAAATATTTCTTCAGCAAGTATCGGTGCAATTCAACGACGCTTGCTGGTTTTGGAAGAGCAAGGCGCTGATCAGTTTTTTGGAGAACCAGCACTGCAGTTAACTGATCTTATGCACTGCGATTTTTCTGGTCGTGGTGTCATCAGCCTGCTCGATGCCAGCACTTTGATTCACCGTTCACCTCGTGTTTATGCCGCTTTCTTACTGTGGTTATTATCTGAACTGTTTGAGCAACTGCCAGAAGTCGGTGACGCTGACCGCCCCAAACTGGTGCTATTTTTTGATGAAGCCCACCTGCTATTTAATGACGCTCCTAAAAGCCTTATGAATAAAATCGAACAAGTGGTTCGACTCATACGCTCTAAAGGAATCGGGATCTACTTTATCACTCAAAGTCCTCTGGACATTCCTGAAGATATCCTTGGACAGCTCGGAATGAAAATTGAACATGCCCTGCGAGCCTTCACTGCAAAAGACCGAAAAACAGTCAAAGCTGTGGCTGATTCATTCCGTGCCAACCCTGAATTTGATACGCAGGAAATCGTTACACAGCTGGGAACCGGAGAAGCATTAGTTTCCATATTGGACGAAAAAGGAGCTCCTACTCCAGTCAGACGTGTCCTTATTTCTCCACCAGAGAGTCAGATCGGGCCGATTGATCCTGCAACCAGACAAACTTTGATGCAACGCTCCCCTATCGGTAGCCACTATAACCAATCAGTCGATCGTGAATCGGCCTATGAATTGCTGAAAAAGAAAGCGACTGAATCGGCCAGAGAACAACAAGCTGAAGAGGCACGACAAAAAGCTGAAAAGGAACAACAGAAAGCAGAAAAAATTGAGAGGAGAGGATCTGGAAGCAAGCGTCAAAGTGTTGCCGAAGCGATGGTAAAAAGTGCCGCAAGATCTATCGGGAGCCAACTGGGAAGGCAAATCATTCGTGGGGTTCTGGGCTCTTTTTTTGGTAAGAGATAATAACTACATAGACAGTCTAGTGTTCATCCGTACTCATTTGATTCAGAATTTCAGGATTATTTATAAGAACAGAATCCAACAACGCGGGTAATGCTTCAACGGGCAAAGGCTTGCTGAACAGATACCCTTGCCCTTGGTCGCAGCCTTCCTTCCCCAAAAGATCCAGCTGCTCAACTGTTTCTATCCCTTCAGCAATGACTTCCAATTGCATGCTCTTCCCTAGGGCGATAACAGAGTTAACAATAGCAGTACCATTGGCATCTTGACCTAATTCACGGACAAAAGACTGGTCAATTTTCAATTTGGAAATTGGAAATTTTTTCAGATATTCCAAAGACGAATATCCGGTACCAAAGTCATCAATCGCCAGCTGCACTCCCATCTTTTTAAACTCATTCATTTTACTGATCGATTGATCAATATCTCCCATCACCATGCTTTCCGTAATTTCAAGTTCCAGAAAACGTGGCTTCAGTTTGGTGCGATAAAGGACTTCCGCGACGGTTTGAACTAATGAAGAATGAAGAAACTGGCGGGGAGAAAGATTGACGGCCATGCTGAGCGGTAGCTTCCATTGTTCCTGTATTTTTTTCATTTGCTTGCATGCAGTATATAAAACCCATTCACCAATAGGGACAATCAAGCCACTTTCTTCAGCCATCGGAATAAAATCAAGGGGAGATACAAGCCCTAAATCAGGATGTTTCCAGCGAATCAAGGCTTCAAACCCAACCAATTGTCCTGTTTTCAATTCATACTGCGGCTGATAATAAAGTAGAAATTGTTTTTTCTGTAAAGCCTCACGAAGTAGATTTTCCAGCAGCAATGACTCACGAGAATCTGTATTCATCTCGGCCGAATAAAACTGGTAACTATTTCCTCCACCATATTTACCCTGGTACATGGAAGTGTCAGCAGCTTTCACCAAGCTATCGGCATCCTCACCATTTTCAGGATAAAGACTAACGCCAACACTCGCAGTAACATGCAGACTGTTCCCAGAAATTTCTATAGGATTAGATACTTCTCTTAGAAGCTTTTGCACATACCGGCCGACATCATTCGTCCGTTTAACTTGATCAAGGATGATTGCGAATTCATCTCCCCCCACCCTGGCCAGAGTATCAGCTTCCCGAATCAAACCACTTAACCGATCAGCAACAGCACAAAGAACCTGATCGCCGATATCATGTCCAAGGGAGTCATTAATATTCTTAAAACGATCCAAATCAATAAACAGAATTGCCAACCGTGATTTTATCCGCTTGGCCCGTGCCAGAGAATGTTCTAATCGGTCATGGAACAGCAAACGATTCGCAACTTGAGTTAGCGAATCGTGATTAGCCAGGTGCTCAAGATGGGCTTCACTGCTTTTCAATTCTTGGTCACGAATTTCAATCTCTGCAAGCATCTCATTGAAACCATCAAAAAGGCTTCCCAACTCGTCATGACTGGTCTTCTCAACTCGAAGGGAGTAGTTTTTTTCCTTTGAGATCGTTTGCATAGATAAAAGTAAAGATTTGATTGGAGCAGAGATAAGCCTTTGTAAGCTACTGGCCAATAAAAAGGCCAATAACGAATAAAGAAGAAAAACTGCGACTCCAATCCAAGTGTAACGAATCAAAATATCATTGACTTTTACAAGGTCCATCCTAAGCATCAATTGACCGAGAACCTTGCCTTCATAAGAAATAGGTTCAAAGACATCTAAGTGTTTTTGATAAAAAATATGTCCTTGACGTAAGAGAGTTTCAACTTTTAACTCATCATTCTCTGGATCGCGAGCCAGGTTGCGATAATATTCAGCAAAAACATTTTGCTCCTGATCAAACAGTCTGGCGCCAAGAACACGGTGAGTTGCTGCCAAAGGTTCAAGAGCAAAAGTTGCCGCTTCCTGATCATTATGATTCATTGCAACAGCACAATTTTTACTGATACTCCGACTTAGAACCTGAGCATCCTGAAGAAGTTCACTTCGCAAAGAAATTCGTTGCAGCCAAATGATGGCAACAAGAGTTAAAAGAAGCATCAAACAGCTGGTCAGAGTGATGATAAATGTCAGTTTTCCCCGCAAGGATAACTTGTTGAAAAATCGATTCATATAAAACTCAACTTTAGATCACTGTTGTCACTAGATTTTGACCTGCTGTGAGGTGCTTCTTTTCCTAAAAATAGAACTGAAGAGAGACCAGGAACACCATCCGAATATCTAAACGCGTAGATCAATGAGTTATTATAAATTAATCAACATCAATGTCAATAGAAGCTTAGCCTTTTCAGTGCTAGAATTACGATGGGTTCCGAAACAGAATTCGACTAAAAAAGCCCCTCAAAATGATTTGAGGGGGCTTTTTGCTTAAACAAAGAGAAAATGACTACCAGTTTTCACCCAGAAGTTCAAAGTGCGCTTGGGGATGAATACACGCAGGACATTGCTCTGGAGCTTCATCTCCTATATGTAAATACCCACAGTTTCTACAACGCCAGACCACTTGCTGTTGACGTTTAAACACTTGATCGGTTTCAATATTGGCAAGCAAATCGCGGAAACGCTTTTCATGTTGTTTTTCAGCAACAGAAATAGCATTCCAAGCTGCAGCAATCTCAGAAAAGCCCTCTTGTAGTGCTATAGTTGCAAAAGCGGGATAGAGTTCTGAATGCTCTTCATTTTCTCCTGTAGCTGCAGCAAGGAGATTTTCAGCTGTTGTCCCCATTTTACCGGCAGGGTACGTTGCTGTAATTTCGAGATCACCGCCTTCCAGAAATTTAAAGAATCGCTTGGCATGTTCTTTTTCTTGGTTCGCAGTTTCTTCAAAAATATCTGCAATCTGCACGTAGCCCTCTTTCTTCGCAATACTGGCAAAGTAAGTATAACGAGTTCTTGCCTGCGACTCACCAGCAAATGATTTCAGTAAATTTTTTTCAGTTTCTGTTCCTTTAATGCTTGCCATAATTTATCCTCCTTGTGTGGTCTTGGCAGTGTAAACGGCCGTTCACGTAAATGAAACGGCCGTTGGTTGTTCATATATTTCTGATCGTCTTGCCGTCTTAACCTTTTATCGCAGCAATGTCAATATTCATGCTTCTGGAACCGTTTCTCCCTAGTCAAGATCAAAACGGTCTAGATTCATCACCTTATCCCAGGCTGCGATAAAATCATTCAGGAATTTTTCCTGAGAGTCTGTACAAGCATAAACCTCTGCAATCGCTCTGAGTTGAGAATTAGAGCCGAAAACCAGGTCAATCCGAGTCCCAGTCCACAAAAGTTCGTTGCTCTTGCGGTCCCGGCCCTCAAACAGCTCATCGTCTTGTGCGGTCGGCTTCCAGATAATGGACATGTCGAGCAGATTGACAAAGAAGTCATTTGTCAACACTTCTGGACGCCGGGTAAAAACACCGTGTGCAGACTGTCCAAAGTTGGCATTCAAAACACGCAAGCCACCTATCAGTACTGTCATTTCCGGAGCAGTCAGTGTCAGCAATTGCGCCCGATCAATCAACAGATCCTCAACCTTTACTGAGAACTTAGCTTTTTGGTAGTTTCGGAAACCGTCAGCTGCCGGCTCCAGAACGCTGAACGAATCCACATCGGTTTGCTCTTGTGAGGCATCCGTTCGTCCCGGGACAAAGGGCACGGTCACATTGTGACCGGCATTCTTCGCGGCCTGTTCGACAGCAGCACAGCCACCTAGAACGATCAGGTCGGCGAGAGAAACTTTTTTACCTCCGGACTGAGTGGCGTTAAATTCCTTCTGAATTTCCTCTAAGGTTGTTAGAACCTTTGCCAACTGCTGTGGCTGATTAACTGCCCAGTCCTTTTGCGGAGCAAGCCGGATACGTGCACCGTTTGCGCCGCCGCGCATATCGGAACCGCGGAAAGTCGAAGCAGAAGCCCAGGCAGTCGTGACCAGCTGAGAAACTGACAATCCCGAGTCAAGGATTCTCGCCTTAAGAGAGGCGATATGACCCTGGGAAATTAACTCATAATCAACCACAGGAACAGGGTCCTGCCAGACCAGCTCTTCATTTGGAACTTCAGGACCGAGATAGCGTGAACGCGGCCCCATATCACGATGGGTCAGTTTGAACCAGGCGCGGCCAAAGGCGTCAGCGAATTCATCCGGATTTTTCAGAAAACGTCGTGCAATTGGCTCATAAACCGGATCATAGCGCAACGAGAGATCGGCGGTGGTCATCATCGGCCGATGCCTTTTTGAAGGATCATGTGCATCAACGACCATGTCCTCATCGTCGACATCTTTTGCTAGCCACTGCTGTGCACCCGCCGGACTTTTAACCAGCTCCCACTCATATTTGAACAACACTTTCAGATATCCCATGTCCCAATTCGTTGGGTTTGGTTTCCAAGCACCTTCAATACCACTACTGATAGTATCGCCACCTTTGCCACTGCCAAAACTGCTCTTCCAGCCAAGGCCCTGTTCTTCAATACCAGCAGCTTCCGGATCTGGACCAACATGAGCAGCATCTCCAGCGCCATGGCACTTGCCAAAAGTATGTCCTCCGGCGACCAAGGCAACGGTTTCTTCATCATTCATCGCCATGCGAGCAAAAGTCTCACGAACATCGAGGCCTGAAGCCACGGGATCCGGGTTGCCATCAGGCCCCTCTGGATTGACGTAGATCAAGCCCATTTGTACAGCAGCCAAGGGATTTTCAAGGTCACGATCACCACTGTACCGGCTATGTGGCTTGTCGCTAGTTGCCAGCCATTCATCTTCGGATCCCCAGTAAATATCTTCCTCTGGCTGCCAGATATCTGCACGTCCCCCAGCAAACCCAAAGGTTTTAAAACCCATCGACTCCAGAGCACAGTTGCCGGCAAGGATCATCAGATCGGCCCAAGAAATTTTCTTCCCGTATTTCTGCTTTATTGGCCAAAGCAGACGACGCGCCTTGTCGAGGTTAACATTGTCCGGCCAACTGTTAAGCGGCGCGAAACGCTGGTTACCGGTTCCAGCTCCACCACGGCCATCACCCAGACGATAGGTGCCGGCGCTGTGCCATGCCATGCGAATGAAAAAACCACCATAGTGACCATAATCAGCGGGCCACCAATCTTGCGAATCGGTCATTAATGCATAGAGGTCCTGCTTCAGAGCGTTGAGATCAAGACTCTTGAATTCCTCGGCATAATTAAACCCATCTCCCATAGGGTTTGACAGACTGGAATGTTGATGCAAAATATGAAGATTCAATTGATTAGGCCACCAGTCACGATTCGACGTGCCGCCGCCGGCAACTTGTTTACTTGTTCTTCCTGTTACTGGACATTTACCTTGTTCGCTCATGTTATTTCCTCCTATCGCTATGGTTTTGTGTCATGAAATCGACTTTGTTTTGAAATATCCCTTAAATTAATCTTCCTTCTCATCTTCTGGTTAGATTCTGCTTTCTCTTGATGACTATACCAGGAATCAATAGTTTTTCATCGTAGTTAATAACTATTACTATTAACTTTTTAAAAAAACTTTTACCCTAGACAATCCTGACAGGTGCCATAGACTACAACACTTTTACGCTCAAACTTTCCCAGGGATTGGGTTTCATCTGGCAGCGGTACTTCTTCAACCTGCTTCCATTCAAAATCGATAATTTTTCTACATTGTTCACAGATCAAATGGTGATGTTGAACCGTAGAGACTTCAAAGTGGGCCTGGCTTTCAATCGTTTCAACCTTATTGATCAATCCCATTTCTACAAAAGTTCCGAGGGTTCGATATACTGTATCGAGAGATAAGGTCGGCATCTGCTCCACCAACCGTTGATGTAATTTTTCTGCGGTTGGGTGATCAGTAGTTTGGGCTAACTTCTTGAAAATCTCCAAGCGCTGAGGTGTTATACGTAAATCTCTTTTACGGCAAGCATCTATAAAAGTATCTATTGAAGTTTTCACGGCTAAAGACATAATAGATCTGCATCCTTAAAAAGAATAACTCTTATTTAAGAATCTATTTGCATCGCTTGCCATTGTCAATGGCCATAGGAATAATTCTTTAAAACAACTCTGATGATGATGATTGACTCATTTACAAATTTGGGGTAAAAGTTCAGACCTTATTGCCTCCCTAGCTCAGTTGGTAGAGCACTTCACTCGTAATGAAGGGGTCAGCGGTTCGACTCCGCTGGGAGGCTCCAGAACTTTAAAAAGACACTTGGCTAAAGGCTTCAAGTGTCTTTTTTATTTATGCAAGTCACGACAACTCACATCCACTGGCACAAAATCAGTAAAATGTCATTAATATGTCTATCATGCTTGTTTTGTTTTGAAGCATTCAATAGAATCAATTAACTTCTATCCAAGATGTTTCTAACAGGATAAGGCATGGCCACAGAATCATCAGAATCACAAACGAAGAAAGTTCCAGGTCGTAAACGCCGGGAATGGGTATTGATATTTTTTGCACTTCTGCTGCTGTTATTAATTCCTCAAATGGAGAACCGCCTTGTTGAACTAACCTCACAACTTCCTATCAGCAACAGTATCATTGCTCTTGCCGTTATCAATCTGAATATCTTATTGGTCCTTCTGTTTCTTTTTCTCATTTTTCGCAATATTTTTAAGCTTATTATTGAACGACGACGTGGGGTCCCTGGGGCCAAACTTCGGAGTAAACTTGTCGGGGCATTTATTGCGCTGTCACTCATTCCTACAATGCTACTTTTTTTTGTATCAGCGGTGTTCATTGGTAGAAGTATTGATAGCTGGTTTAATACCCAAGTTGAAAAAGCGCTGGATGAATCTCTGGATGTAGCCCAAACTTATTATCGAAATTCAGAAGCCAACGCCCTCTACTACGCTGACCAATTGAGTAGTCGCATCAAAACAGGCAAGCTTCTTAACGAAGAGAATCTCCCACAGCTAAAACAGCTTATCAAGGAGAAGCAAGAAGAATATAACCTTGGAATTGTCGAAGTTTTTTCTTCAACCAAAGAAGAATTAGTTCGTGTCGCTAACCCCAAATTACCAATTATCGAAATTACAACCGCAACTTCAGATCCTGTTCAGGAGGGACTACAGGGGGTTCGTTTCTCACAAATATCTCCTGTGGGCCAGGCCGATTTAATTCGTGGGATTGTTCCCGTTCAGTCTAATTGGAATTCGAAAGACATCGTTGGTGTTGTTGTTGTTAACTATTATGTTCCTTATTCGCTGATCAACAAGATGAAAGAAATTGCCTCATCTGTAAATCAATACAAAACAACTAAATCGATAAAAGGTCAAATACAGCAGAGTTACGTCATTGTTCTCCTTCTTATTGCGCTGATTATTATCTTTCTTGCGACCTGGTTCGGGTTTCACCTTGCTCGTGGAATAACAGTTCCGATTCAAGAACTTGCAGAAGCGACAACCAAAGTTGCATCAGGAAATTTAGATATTCAGCTCAAGACTCAAAGTACTGACGAAATTGGTACATTGGTCAACGCCTTTAACAAAATGACTGACGATCTACGCCAGGGACGTATTGAAGTTATAACTGCGAATCAAGAACTGCAAAAATCAAACATAGAATTGGATCGCCGTCGAGATTACACGGAAATTATTCTTGCCAATGTCACTGCTGGCGTTATCTCCATAGATCGATATGGTCGACTAACAACTATCAATAAATCCGCTGAAAACCTGCTCCATTTCAATTCCGAAAAAATGCTTGGAAAAGATTTTCGTGAAGTGATTCCGAATAGCTATATGCCAAAAATCATGGAATTACTCAAAGATCTCTTTTATTCAGAGCGGGGGACAGTTCGACAGCAAATCACCATCCCCATAGGGGAAGATAAATACACTTTAATGCTTAACTTGGCCACATTACGCGATAAACAGAACAACTTTCTTGGAACTGTTGTCGTCTTTGATGATCTGACACAGCTTTTTAAAGCTCAGCGGATGGCTGCGTGGAGAGAGGTTGCCAGAAGAATTGCTCATGAAATTAAGAATCCACTCACCCCGATCCAACTCTCAGCTCAGCGCTTACGTCGACGTTATTTAAAAAATTTCACCGATGACGATCACGTCTTTGATGATTGTACCAAAATGATTAGTGACCAGGTCGATGAATTGAAAAATCTTGTTAATGAATTTTCCAACTTTGCCCGTATGCCAGCGACAAAACCAAATGAAAACAATATCAATGAAGTTATTAATGAATGTCTAACTTTATATAGTGAAGCGCACAAACAGATTTCATTCGAACATGCTCTTGAGCCAAACCTACCCAATACAATGTTTGACCGGGAGCAAATCAAACGAGTGATAATTAACTTAATTGAGAATTCAATAGCTGCAATTAAAGGTACAGGCACTATTCGGCTTGAATCCATTTACAATCCTGACCTGCAAATAATCACTTTGACGGTTGCGGATTCGGGTTGTGGGATCCCTTCCGATGACAAACCGAGATTATTCGAACCCTATTTTTCAACTAAGAAAACAGGGACAGGATTAGGTTTGGCAATCGTAGCGACAATTATTGCCGACCATAATGGCTATATTCGTGTTAAGGATAATAGCCCTGAAGGATCCCTCTTTATTATAGAGCTACCTGCCACACATTTCAGATAAGGACATTCCTGATGAAAAGTATTCTCATCGTTGATGATGAAGACAGTATCCGCTTAAGCCTGGAAGGTATTCTTGAAGATGAAGGTTTTCGCACATCATTTGCTGCAACAGGAGAAGAATGTCTAAGTATCATCCAAGCAGAAGACCCTGATTTAGTTTTACTGGATATCTGGATGCCTGGAATAGATGGATTAGAGACCTTAAAAAAAATAAAACAAATGCGACCACAACAACTCGTTGTCATGATGAGCGGACATGGATCAATTGAAACAGCGGTCAAGGCAACACGCCTCGGAGCATTCGATTTTATCGAAAAACCTCTTTCTCTTGAAAAGGTTCTTCTCTCTATCCAAAATGCCATGAAAATTGGTCAACTGGTTGCTGAAAATAAAGCCCTTAAGGAAAAAATTGGGCATGACTACCAGATGATTGGCAATAGTGCTGCAATAGATCAGTTAAAACAACAAATCAAGATGGCAGCTCCAAGCTCTGGCTGGGTATTAATCAATGGAGAAAATGGAACAGGAAAAGAGCTTGTTGCCAGAGCGATTCATCAACAATCAACGAGATCAGACAAGCCATTTGTTGAGATTAATTGCGCTGCGATTCCTGAAGAGCTCATTGAATCAGAATTATTTGGCCATGAAAAAGGAGCATTTACGGGTGCAACAGCAGCTCGTAGAGGAAAGTTCGACCAAGCGAATGGAGGAACACTTTTCCTCGATGAAATTGGTGATATGAGCTTGAAAACTCAAGCAAAAATATTACGAATTTTACAAGAACACAAGTTTGATCGCGTCGGTGGAAACAGAACCATTGAAGTTGATGTCAGGGTCATT
The DNA here is from genome assembly GCA_036351455.1 of Desulfuromusa sp. Lineage (GTDB taxonomy): Bacteria > Desulfobacterota > Desulfuromonadia > Desulfuromonadales > Geopsychrobacteraceae > Desulfuromusa. The sequence goes on along the minus strand of JAZBPC010000121.1, from coordinate 979 downwards.
GCTGCAACCAATAAAAATCTGCAGGAAGAAATAAAGTCTGGCGAATTCAGAGAAGATCTTTTTTTCCGCCTGAATGTCCTCCCTTTTCAAGTCCCACCATTACGCAATCGAAAAGATGATATTCCCCTCCTGTGCCATCACTTTCTCCATTTTTTTTGTGGGAAAGAAAGTCGTGAAATAAAATCCATTTCCGAAGAAGCGTTAGCAGCTTTACAAGCATACAGTTGGCCCGGGAATGTCAGAGAATTAAAGAATCTTATTGAAAGATTAGTTATCATGACCCCTGGCAAGACCATAAAACTGTCCGATCTTCCTCTTAGCATAAACCAGAATAATATTCAAAACGATCAACAAAAGTTTAATTCTATAGAGATGCCAGCGTCGTACCGTGAGGCTAAAGAGGTCTTTGAAAAACAATTTTTGGAGAAAAAACTGAGTGAAAACAATTGGAATGTTTCTAAAACGGCTGAAGAAATAGGGCTAGAAAGGTCTAATCTCCATAGAAAAATTAAACAATACCAGATTGAACCTCAGTAAATAGAGAAGAAATAGAACCAAAGAAGAAAAACCAAACAAAAAAACCCCCATCCACTTAAACAGAGGATGGGGGTTTTGAATAATTTCGGCAGCGACCTACTTTCCCACACAGTCTCCCATGCAGTATCATCGGCGCGGTAGGACTTAACTTCTGTGTTCGGGATGAGAACAGGTGTGACCCCTACGCTATAGCCACCGAAAACCGTAAAATTGGTTTTCTAATCGCTTATGACTGATTTTGTTTGCGATAACTTTTAAGGGGGTCAGGGGAGGCGAACCTCCCCTTTCCCTATCAAAAAACTATTTATGGTCAAGCCTCACGGTCAATTAGTACCGGTAAGCTGAACACATTACTGTGCTTACACATCCGGCCTATCAACGTTGTAGTCTCCAACGGACCTTCAGGGGGGTAAACCCCCAGGGAGATCTTGTCTTGAGGTGG
>JAZBPC010000120.1:0-34001 GCA_036351455.1 Desulfuromusa sp. | reverse complement strand
CTGCGTTTTTCAACAGAGCGTCGAGCTCGGCATCTGAATCTTCAGGGCGCACAAACTTGACCAGCTCAACCTTGTTGAACTGGTGCTGCCGGATCAAACCACGGGTATCTTTTCCATGAGAACCGGCTTCCTTGCGGAAACAGGGGGTATATGCCGTGTAGCAGAGTGGCAGATCTTTTTCACTGAGTATTTCATCCCGATGGAGATTGGTCACTGGAACTTCCGCCGTTGGTATCAAAAAAAGATCAACATCTTCAGTGTGAAACAGATCACTTTCAAACTTGGGGAGTTGACCCGTTCCTGTCATCGAAGCGCGATTGACCAAAAAAGGTGGTAATGTTTCCGTGTAATTGTGCTCACTGGTATGCAGGTCAAGCATGAAATTAATCAATGCCCGTTCCAGACGCGCTCCGGCCCCTAGATAAACACAAAATCTGGCACCTGAGAGTTTGCTCCCTCTTTCGAAATCAAGGATTCCCAGACCTTCGCCGATATCCCAGTGGGCTTGAGGGGTAAAGCTCAAAGCAGGTTTTTCGCCCCAAACGCTGATTTCAACATTATCCTCTTCTGAGGTGCCGATGGGAGCTTTTTCATGGGGAATGTTGGGAACTCCCATCAATAATTGATTCAGCTGCTCTTCGACCTCTCGCAAGCGATCGTCAAGTTCCTTAATCTGGGCAGAAACCTCTTTCATTCTGGCGATTTCACCCTGAACCTGACTTTTGTCTTTGGTCTGGCCAATCATGGCTGAAACTTTATTTTTCTCGGCTTTGAGGATTTCCCCTTCGCCCAGGAGTTCACGTCGCTGTTGATCGAGTTTCGTGAAGCCGGAGAGATCAATGGCTCCACCCCGGGTAGCCAGATTCTTTTCAGCTTCTGCAAAATTTTCGCGCAAGTATTTAATATCGAGCATCATTTACTCCTTAAAACAACTATTATCCGGCCGGAGAAAAGTTGATAACATGTCTACCACAAAGGGTCAAGAATTGCGGCCTTACAACCAAGGTTAACGAGTGAGGGATGGATGGTAGCTGCAAGGCGGAACTCAGATTTTACCACAGGCGTAGCGATAGCTACGTCGAGGACAAAAATCAGGGTTGTAACAACGCAGATGCCGTGCAGCTCTCACCCCTTTTTGCCATTAACCCACCATTGCTGATCATCATCAAACCACCACTTCGATGAATCGGTCTCCCAGATCGTTTCTGCCAATTGTTTGGCAATCTCGGTTTTCAGACGTAATTTGGAAAATGGATACCATTCATCAGCATTACGGTTTCCTAGATCTTTATGTTCTTTCAGCGACAGAACCATCTCCAACTGATCTGCATCGTGGGCAAGCTGGGACTCAAGGGTTACTCTGGCATTGAATTCATGCAAGGTTTTGCGATAATCATCTCCGAAGGGGAGTTGTCTGGCCAGATCTTCCACGGCTTTCCCTTCATCAACTTTGACATATTTTTTATTGACGTAATTTTGATCACCCATGCGTGCTTCAGGAATGTCGTGAAACAGGCACAACTGCAAAACGCGGCTGACATCTGCATGACCATCCATCTGTGCCAAAGTGTAACCAATCATTGCCGTTCGAAAACTATGCTCAGCGACGGACTCTGCTCCTGAACCTAGAAATTGAAAACCGGTTCGCGGGGTTCGCTTCAGCATTCCAACTTCAAATAAAAAATTAGCAATATTTTTCATTCTAACTCTCCAAAAATATCAATTTATCCATGCCAGATACAGATAACCCCCAACAGTATCAATCCACTGGAAAGCAAACGAATCCGACCAAAAGGCTCACGGAGAAAAAACAAACCAATCAACACACCAATCAGCAGGCTGACCTGCCGGACGGGAACGGCGTAACTGACGGGTGACAGTTGTAATCCAAAACGAAAAGACAGGAAGGATGCCAACATGATTGGCCCTGACCAGAAGATCAGTTTGCGACTCTGATGCCACTCTTTCAGAACCCGCCCACGGTAACCAGGGCGCAGAAGGTTAAGTGACATAAAGCAGAGCATAAAAAATACCAGCACATATGTGAAATCATATGCAGAATAGCTGTCCACCCCGGTCTTGTCGATAATGGCTCCAATGGAATAAACAAATCCTGCCATCAGTGCTGACTGAACCGAATGGCTTGTCAGCTGGGAAAAGGGTCGCAGGAGTTCATCTGAAGATAAACTACGGAGTTGGATACAATAAGCGCCCATGACAATCAGTAAAATCCCCAGTCCTCCAACTAAAGTCAAAGTTTCGCCAAGCAACAACACCCCCCAAATCGGCACATACAACATCGCTGTTTGTGCCAAAGGGTAGGTGATGGACAAGTCGCCCTCGCGGTAGGCGTAACCGGTAAACCAGTGATAGAGTACAAAACAGATAGCTGCGGCAGCTGCGAGTGACAATGATCGCAATGAAAGTTCGGGCAGACTCTTCCCTGAAGCAAACATAAAAATACTCATCAGGCTCCAGGAACAGAGAAACATCCACCAGATAAAGATAGTTTTGTCACGACTCTGTTTTACCAACAAATTCCAGAGGGCGTGCATTAGCGCGGAAAAAAGAATCAGTAATAAAGCAAAGCTATCCATGGCGGGTATCACAGCTGCGAGTCATTGGAGAAAAACCCTCTTTACAGTTTTCAGGAACACGCTATCATTGAGATTGAGCGAAGATCAACCTTTAGAAGAATAAGGAGTTTAAATATGAATGAATTTCGCATTGAACAGGATTCTCTGGGGTCGATGCAGGTCCCCGTTGACGCTCTTTATGGAGCTCAGACTGCCAGAGCTATTGATAATTTTCCAATTTCAGGAATTCCACTCCCGCAGCCGATGCTAAGGGCCCTTGGTCTGATTAAGAAACATGCGGCCAAGACCAATCAAAATCTTGATCTTCTTTCTGCAGAGGTTGCCGAGGCGATTGTCCGGGCGGCAGAAGAAGTTGTTGGGGGGAAGCTGGATGATCAGTTTCCGGTTGATATTTTCCAGACAGGATCGGGCACCAGCAGCAATATGAACGCTAATGAAGTTATTGCCAATCGGGCCGCCCGTGTACTCGGACATCCTTTTGGAAGCAAAGCGATCCATCCCAATGATCACGTCAACCTGGGACAATCGAGCAATGATGTGTTCCCCAGTGCCATCCATATTGCCTGTGCTGAACAAATACATCAAAAACTTCTACCGGCACTGGAACAATTGCTGCAGCAACTTGCCGAGAAATCAGATGAGTTTAAAGATGTCCTAAAGATTGGCCGAACTCATTTGCAAGACGCAACCCCGATCAAGTTTGGCCAGGTTTTCTCCGGCTATACCAGACAGGTTGAACTTACTCACGAACAAATTGCCAATAATATTAACAGACTTTTTGAGCTCGCTCTTGGTGGAACAGCCGTTGGCACCGGAATTAACACTCATCCTGACTTTGCCGCGCAAACCATAGCAGGCATTGCCAATGAAACGGGCCTCCCTTTCCGCGAAGCAAGGAATCATTTCGAGTCACAAGGGGCAAAAGATGGTCTTATTGCTGTCAGCAGTAGTTTAAAGTGTTGCGCTGTCAGTTTGTTCAAGATTGCCAACGATATTCGCTTTTTGGGGAGTGGTCCACGCTGCGGAATCGGTGAACTGATTATTCCTGCGGTGCAACCGGGAAGCTCAATTATGCCAGGAAAAATCAATCCGGTCATGGCTGAATCGCTGATGCAGGTTTGTGCTCAGGTTATTGGCAATGATGCTGCCGTTTCTCTCTGTGGCCTGTCTGGTAATTTCGAACTCAATGTTATGATGCCGGTGATGGCCTACAATATTCTGCAGAGTATTGAACTCCTCAGCTGTGGGATAAATGCTTTTGATGAAAAATGTCTCGCAGGGCTTCAAGCTGACGAAAAACGTTGTGGGATTTTATTGGAACAGAGCCTGGCACTGGTGACTGCTCTGGTTCCAGAAATTGGCTATGACCGAGCGGCTGATCTGGCTAAACAAGCGCACAAAACAGGAAGAACTCTGCGGGAATTGGCTTTGGAAGATGGAGTCGCGGCGGAGACATTGGATAAGCTCCTTGATCCGTCCACCATGACCGAGCCGAAGAGCTGAAGGGACAAGCGAAAGAAACTGCGGTACTAAAAGGTTTAAGCCGCAGTTTCTTTCTGTTGTATATGTTTGACACAAAATCTACAATCAACATTGTCGATTACAAAGAAAATAAAACCTTTCCACGTTATGTGAGCTTCTATGTTTTTTGATTCAACTTTGTATGGCAGCTACGAGCTGGCTATTTTTGTTAAGATTCTCCTGGCTGTACTCGCGGGCGGAATTATAGGTTTCGAGCGTGAGAAGCATGGTCGCCCGGCAGGTTTACGCACCCATCTTCTGGTCTCAGCTGGGTCCTGTCTGATGATGATTGTTTCAGAAGCCTTTTTCCTCAAATATGGTCATGAGCCTGGGACTGGGGTTGTACGCCTCGATCCAAGCCGAGCTGCAGCACAAATTATTACTGGCATTGGTTTTCTCGGCGCAGGTGTCATTATCAAGGAAGGTTTTGTTGTTCGTGGACTTACCACTGCGGCCTGCTTGTGGATGGTTGCCGGCATCGGCATGGCTTTTGGGATGGGACTGATCGGCGGCGGGATTATTGGTACTCTGGTTGCTCTTTTCTCTCTGATTGCTCTGAAAAAGTTGGAACCAGTGATAAAAAAAGATCGATATTTACATATCAATGTGACCGCATGCGCTGAACCCGATATTTATTCGCAACTGGAAAATATTTTTTCAGCCAACAGCTTGCGCCTTTCAAATATCGAAGCTGAGTTGAATATCAATGAAAATAGTGTTGTCTACCGACTTGTACTTACCCAGCATAAAGAGAGAATCGGCAGAGAGATAAGTAAACTTGTCAGCGAGATAGAAGGGGTGCAGAAAATCAGTTACAAGTAGCTTCTTCTGAGACGCAACCACCCTTCAGTTGTTTAGTTCAAGGTGCGAAGAATTCCTTCCCCCAGAACCTGACGTTGCCAGTTTTTCAGCAGCTCAATTCCGGATAGATCTTGCTCGCTGCGCGGTTGTTTACGGGCCAGTTCTTCAAGCAGGGCATTGTTGATCAATACACCTTGATCGAGCTGTAACTCCGCGGCGATTTTTTTACGCCAATCTTTCAGACGGTTTATCCGTTTTTCGATCTGTGGATCTTTCTGTCGCCGTTCTCCACGAGGGTAAATCGGTAGTTCTGTGTCAGGTAACTCAAGGGCTGTTTGAATTGCAGGTAGCATTTTTTTGCTGTAGCGATCAATCAGGCGAGGTGAAATCCCTGAAATCTGGTTTAACCCTTTAGGCGCCTGTCTGGCGATTTCCAATAACTCTTTGTTGCCAAATATTTTGTACAATGGTCGATCCTGGCGCTGAGCTTCAAGGTTGCGCCATTGCAGCAGTTGTTCAAGTACGGCCAACTGGCGGCGGTCCAATGTTCCTGCTCCCTTAAAGCGGAGAAAAAACGGACCTTCATGCACCATGAAGCGCACCTTTTCCATCAGCATGAATTCCTCTTTCACCCATTCAAGACGGCCCTTTTCTCTTAATTGTTCCTCAAGGATTTCAACCAGATTATGCAGATGTCTGGTGTCTTCAGCGGCATAACGGATCATTGCTTCAGAGAGTGGTCGCTTTGACCAATCGGCACGCTGATATTGTTTGTCCAGCTCAACTGAAAAATATTTACGCAATACATCGGCCAGGCCAAAACGCTCTTCACCCAGAAATTGACTTGAAATCATGGTGTCAAACAGGCCATTAATTTCGATGTCAAAATCTCGCGCCAGACAACGGATATCGTAATCGGCGGCATGGAAAATTTTACAGATCTTCGGGTTTGCCAGCACCGGTTTGAGAGAAGCCAGATCTGCACCCAGAAGAGGGTCAATCAGAAGTGTCGTCGTGGGGGTGGAAAACTGTAACAGGCAAACTTTCTCCTGATAATTGTGCATTGAGTCGGCTTCCAGATCGACAGCAATCACCGGATACTTTTCCAGTTCGGTGGCAAATTGAGCAACTTGCTCTGTGGTGGTTAATATCTCGGGTAAAGGCATTTAATCTCCATAATTCAACAGAGCCAGCACTTTTTTATGGGCTCCATGCAAAGCTATTTTGTGTAGTTCATCCAGAGAAAACCAATGGTTCTCTTCTTCCGAAACCCGGCTAAAGTCGTCAATTTTCATATAATAAGCATTAGATTGTAGGCGAAAATGGCTATAAGTGTGCTGAATAGTACCAATCTGTTCAGCCGACCCGCTAAGAGCAAATTCAGCCAGTAAGAAGTTTATTTTCTTCTCTGGTTCTTCATCTGCTGCCAGGCTCAGGGTTGGAAATTCCCACATCCCGCCGAGAAAACCTCTAGCTACACGGCGTTTTACCAGATAGCGTCCGTGATGATCAATGACCAGAGCAATTTCTTTGCGCGTCGGGATTTTTTTTGTTGCTGTTTTTAATGGCAGTTTCTGTTCCAACCCTAATTTATGGGCCTGACAGAGTTCAAGAACTGGACATTGGTTACAGAGAGGCTTGCGTGGGAGACAAACCATGGCTCCCAGATCCATAATTGCCTGAGTATAATTGTGGACCTGTTTGACGGGTGTCAGCAGTTCAGACCATTGCCAAAGTTGCTTTTCTGCTGCGGTGGAGCGGGGAGGTCGCTGCAATGCGAACAGGCGACAGAGGACCCGGCGAACATTGCCATCCAGAATGGGGGCCGGTTGATCAAAAGCTAATGCTGAAATTGCTCCGGCAGTCGAACGCCCCACTCCAGGGAGTTGCTGTAATGATTCAATGTCCTCCGGAAAATGCCCTTTAAACTGTTGAACCACCATTTTTGCGGCGGCGTGGAGATTCCTGGCTCGTGAGTAATAACCCAATCCAGCCCAGAGGTCGATAACCTCTTCCAAAGAAGCTGCGGCCAAAGCTTCTACAGTTGGGATCTTTTTAAGAAAACGGTGATAATAATCAATAACCGCTGTCACCGTTGTTTGCTGTAGCATGATTTCCGACAGCCAGATCCGGTAAGGGTCGCGGGTATTTCGCCAAGGAAGATCGCGCCCCACTTTGCCATACCACGCCAACAACTGCTGCGCAAAATTAGCAGGGTGAAAAGGGATATCAGTTAAGCTCACTTAAAACCGCCAGAGTTTTTTCCATCTCTTCACGAGTGCCTATAGAGATACGTATCCCGTGGGAAAGGATTGGATCGGAGAAATAACGCACCAGGATTTTGTGGGCAAACAGGGCGTCATAAACCTGTTTTCCATCTGCATCCCGAGCTTCAGCAAAAATATAATTTGCTTGCGAAGGGTGGACCTGATAACCGAGTTGACGCAATTCAGCACTGAACCAATCCCGTGTTTCGCAAATTCTGGCAATCGTAGACTGTAGATAGGCTTGATCCTGTAATGCTGCAGTCGCTGCAACCAGAGCCAATCGATCAAGATGATAATGGTCACGGATCTTATCGAGAGCGGATATGACTTCTGGGCGTGCAACTGCTAGGCCCAAGCGCATTCCTGCAAGGGAATAACTTTTAGAGAAGGTTCTTGTCACAACAACATTCTCATACTTTTTCACCAATTCCATTGCCGATTTATCAGTAAAATCGACATAGGCTTCATCGACCACAAGAACCCCGGTGCAACGTTCAGCGAGTTCGGAAATATAATCGTTATCAAAACCCAAACCCAGTGGGGCATTGGGGCTGGTGAGGAAAAAGATCTTTCCCAAATATTTGCCTGGAAAGTCAGCAATCTTGACATCATCCGTCAATCCAAAGGTCGTGACATTTGCCCCCTGGATATCGGCCAGGGTCGAATAATAGGAGTAGGATGGATGCACAAATCCAATGTCATCGCCGGCATCGGCAAAAGCGCGAATTAAATTATTGAGAAGCTCATCTGAACCATTCGCCATAATCACCCAGGAAGGATCAACTCCATACAGTTCTGCAGCAATGCGCCGTGCCTCTTTGCTTCCGGCATCGGGATATTTACGCAGATTTTCGCCACCATTAACCAACTCTGCCTGTATCGCTTCAACAACTTTAGGTGATGGAGGATAGGGGTTTTCGTTGGTATTCAGCTTGATCCAACCGGGTTCTTCAGGCTGAAAACCGGGAACATATCGAGCCATTTCAGCAATATTTTTACGCAGAGGAAGCATAATCAGTATTCCTTTAAAATTTGATATTCGGTAGTTCGACGTGCGGGGGTGAATCCGGCACCATGGACCAGTTCAATAATGTCGTCCTGTGACATCCGGAACGAGCAACCGGCAGCGGCGACAACATTCTCTTCCAGCATTGTCCCACCCAGATCATTGCCGCCAAAAAACAGAGCGACCTGTGCCATCCGTGACCCTTGTGTCACCCAACTTGCCTGAATATTGTCAATATTATCAAGAACAATTCGCGACACCGCCAGAACTTTGAGATACTCAATTCCACTCGCTGATTCGCCTCCAAGCTCGGTATTATCTGGCTGATATGACCAGGGGATAAATGCGGTAAAACCACCTGTACGTTGCTGGATTTCACGAATTCGAAACAGGTGTTCAATAATATCTTCAGGTTTCTCTTTGCTCCCGAACATCATTGTTGCTGTGGTCCGCATGCCCAGTTGATGAGCTTCTTCCATCACCCAGGCCCACTGTTTCCAACCGATTTTATTCGGGGAGATCATCTGCCGCACATCATCAACCAGAATTTCAGCCCCACCGCCTGGAACCGAAGCCAATCCTGCAGCCTGTAACCGCTTTAAGCACTCCTGCATGGTCAAGCCAGAGAGCTTGGCAATATGAATTACTTCAGCAGGTGAAAGGGAATGGATCTGCACCTGTGGAAAACGTTCACTCAGCTGCCGAAACAGATTTTCAAACCAATCGATCTTCAAGGTTGGATGCAGGCCACCTTGCATCAGTAATTGAGTGCCATCATTGTCAACCAGTTCCTGCACCTTGGCAAAGATGGTTTCATTATCAAGGAGATAGGCGTCATTGGCATCAGCGGAGCGATAAAAGGCACAAAATTTACATTGTGATTCGCAGATATTTGAATAGTTAACATTGCGATCCACGACAAAAGTGACCCGATTTTCGGGATGTTTTTTTTGTCGGATCGCATCAGCCAATTGGCCAACCTGAAGTAATTCCCCTTTGGTCAATAACCAAAGAGCTTCTTCACGATTGATCGGCTTTGAAATATTTAGTTTTGCTTTTATTTGTTGCAACATAATAAACCACCCGCTCAAACGGTTTGCTAGAGGCCCTGAGAAACAGAACCATTGATCTGTGTCTCAGAGGTTAATAAATTCTCAACTCGTTATACAGGGTATCCCGCTCTACAGGTGTTTTTCCTGCTTTGCGAATCAGGCTGATAATGCGATCTTTGGCGATGACCTGTGGAGAATCAGCTCCGGCATCATGACCAATCTGTTCTTCAATCACGGTTCCATCCAGATCGTTCACCCCGAAGCAGAGGGCGGTCTGGGCAATTTTCATCCCCAACATCACCCAATATGCTTTGACGTGCTGAAAGTTATCCAGATAAATTCGACTGATCGCCAGAGTTTTTAGCGCATCTACGCCACCTACTCCTTTGGCACCAGGAACCCGGGTATTATCTGGCTGGAATGCAAGGGGGATAAAGCTTTGAAAACCGCCGGTGCGATCCTGTAATTCGCGCAGGAGACGCATGTGGTCAACCCGATCAGCATGGTTTTCAAGGTGACCAAACAGCATTGTCGCATTACTCTTTAATCCGGCGTTATGAACCTGCTCAATCACTTCCAGCCAGCGCTCTCCCGATATTTTTTCCGGACAGATTTTATCTCGTACCTGTTTATCTAGAATTTCGGCACCACCGCCCGGCATCGATCCAAGGCCGGCTTCCCGCAAAGCCTGGATGACTTCGGCTACCGATTTCTTGCTGATTTTGGAGAAATAGTCAATCTCTACCGCAGTAAAGGCTTTGATATGGAGTTGAGGCGAAACTGCTTTGATGGTGCGCAACATATCAAGGTAAAAACTAAAAGGGAGTCGGGGGTGCAGACCACCAACAGAGTGGATCTCTGTTGCCCCTGCAGCTACAGCCTCTTCAGCCTTTTGACGGATATCATCCAACGCCAGGGTATAACCTTCAGCGTCTTTCTCTAACTTGGAGAAGGCGCAGAAAATACACTGGTTGACACAAATATTGGTGTAATTAATATGCCGGTTAACATTGAAGTAGACCCGATCACCGTTTTTCTTCTGATTAACCTCTGCTGCCAGCGCTCCGATTGCCAGAAGATCATTTGATTCAAACAATATTAACGCATCAGCTTCACTGATGCGTTGGTCGCTTCTGATTTTTTCCTGTATTTGTTGCAAGGAATTGCTCATGTTTGGTCCTGTCATCCTTATTTTTCTGTTCCCCAGCGTTTAAAAAGCTGATGTTCAATAGCAAGGTTGTCTAAAATTTTTCCGACCAGAAAATTGACCAGATCGGCAACTGTTTCTGGCTGCTGATAGAATCCTGGCATCGCAGGTAATATCTGTGCCCCTGCTTTGGAAAGGCGGAGCAAATTTTCCAGGTGAATCTGGTTGAAAGGTGTTTCCCGCGGCACCAATAAAAGTTTCTGGTTCTCTTTTAGAGCGACATCGGCAACTCGTTCCAGCAGATTATCAGATAGTCCTGCAGCAATTCGACCCAGAGTTCCCATGGAGCAGGGACAGATAACAACTGCATCTGGAGAGCTTGATCCGCTGGCTACCGGGGCAAAAAAATCATTCAGGGAAAAATATGTCAGGTTGTCATCTGCCTTAAAATATTCTTTGAGTTGCTGTAAACCTTGTTGTTTGTCATCCGCTATTTCCAGCCCCGTTTCAAATGCCAGTACCTGTCGCCCTGCATTTGTTAACAGGACGGTCACGTGCATTCTAGCAGTCAAGAGTTCTTCAATCAGGCGTAAGCCATAGATGGAGCCGGAAGCTCCGGTTATGCCAACAACGATATTTTTCATAGCAACCTTTTTTTACCAAAGAGACTCAGATGCTCAGAGAACATCAAATAAGATTATGCAGTTCTCAGTGTCTCTGTGCCACTGTGGTAGAACATGTATTCAGATTAACGCATCAATCAGGGTAAAGGCAAAAATCGTCACACTGATATAGCCGTTCATATTGAAGAATGCAGCGTCCAAACGGGAAAGATCATCTGGCTTGACCAGCAGGTGCTCATAAACCAGCAAACCGGCAACGACAACAACCCCGGCAAAATAGATCCAACCTAAACCACTCCCTGGCAAGACCAGCAACAGAAATAGCAGCATCAGGCCGTGAAAAATTCGTACCAGCAGAAAAGATTTCTCTTTGCCTAATTTTGATGGGACGGAATGTAAACCATGTTCGACATCATAGTCGTAATCCTGCAGAGCATAAAAGATATCGAAACCAGAAACCCAGAATAAAACGGCAATGCCAAGAGAGATGACCGGCCAACCGAGATCACCACGCAAAGCGACCCAGGCCCCTATCGGCGCAGCAGCCAGACAAATCCCCAGAACCACATGGGCAAAATGGGTAAAGCGTTTACAGTAGGCATAAAGGACGAAAAAACCGACAACAACGGGTGCAAGTTTCAGACAGAGTGGATTCAGCATCCAGGCGGCAAAAAAGAAAATAATTAATGCGACCAGAATAAACAACGTTGCTTCCAGAAGCGAAACCTTTCCTGCTGGAATATGGCGATCAGCAGTGCGCGGATTCCCTGCATCAATCTTTGCATCAATCAGTCGGTTCAAACCCATTGCAGCCGTTCGGGCTCCAACCATAGCGACACAAATCCAGAAAACTTGACCGATACCAGGAGCCTTATCGCTTGCTAACGCTGCCAAGACCACTCCCATCAAAGCAAACGGAAAAGCGAATATTGTATGGGAGAACTTAATCATCTCCAGCAGGGTTTTAATTTTATCGTAGAGTTGTTCCTTATTCATCTCAGCTTCTTTCTTCTTATTGGAAATAAACAAGCGAACAATTTACACCCTGACAAGTCAAGCGACAAGGCATTTTCAGTCATTGTTTCTGACAGTAGCTCTGTTATGATGCTTTTCATGCCGGAACTATTAAATGAATACGGACTGTTGTCCCTTTTTCTCCTCAGTTTTTGTGCTTCGACGCTGTTGCCCCTGGGATCCGAATGGTTTCTGGTTGTGCTGCTTTTGCAGGGGAGCAACCCTGTTGCAGCAGTTCTCATTGCGACCATTGGCAATTCACTTGGCTCTGGAACCAATTACCTGTTTGGCTATTATGGTGGGAATTGGTTAGGGGAAAAATTGCTCCGTATCGACAAAAAAAAACAACAACGTGCTGAAACGTGGTTTAACCGTTACGGGAGTTGGGCGCTGCTTATGGCCTGGTTACCTATTATTGGGGATCCATTATGCCTGGTCAGTGGTATGCTTAAGACCCCGGTTATGCGCTTCTCCCTGCTGGTGGTCGTCGGCAAGGGGTTACGTTATGCATTTTTAACATTATTGACTTTACAAGGGGCAGCAATGCTCACCTGATCTGGATTAATTTGATGTTATATACCCCGGCATTTGCCGCTCTTTTTTTGGCAAACCTTTTCTACGTCGCCAGTTTTGCATCCTTTTTTCTATTCCCTCTATTTATCACCGGGCATGGAGGCAGTCATCAGGATATTGGCATCATCATGGGCATATTCGCTTTGGCTTCAGCTCTTTGTCGCCCCTGGGTTGCCGAAATGATTGACCGGCTCGGTCGTAAGCGCAGTTACACCATTGGCTGCATTATTATGACGCTGTTACCGCTTTTTTATCTGTTGCTTAAAGGTCCTCTTTCTCATTACTATTTTCTTTTGTTATTCTTACGTGTTATTCACGGGGTTGGCTTAGCTATTGGATTTACCGCAATCTTCACTTTTATTGTCGACCTGATTCCGATCAGCCGATTAAATGAAGGGATCGGCATGTTTGGTACCTCGGGATTGATCGGTATGGCTATCGGTCCCATGATTGCTGAGCCAATATTACAAAATTACGGGTTTTCAGCTTTTTTCTTTACAGCTTCTGGTCTAGCCGGAGCTGCATTTTTATTGCAAATACCGATTAAGGATAGACACCATTTGCAACAACCGGAGGCGCAACCACCCCCATCTTTTCTTGCTTTGTTGAAAACCCGAAAACAGCTGATCAGTGGTGGCCTAGCTTTGCTTTTTGGTTGTGGTCTTGCTGCCACAGGAAATTTTATTGCCCCATTTGTTGAAGGGCGAAATCTCAGCCATGTTTCTCTTTACTATTTTGCTTATTCACTTGCTGCCGTTGGTGTTCGTTTTTTTGTTGGCAAGGTCGCTGACCGGGTCGGTGAGAACCAGATCATCCCCTGGGGGATATCGCTGACTGCAATGGGGCTGCTACTTGTCCCTCTGGTTCATGGCAATCTGTGGTTGCTCGCTGTTGGGTTTGTTTTTGGTATTGGCCATGGCTTGCTGTTTCCAGCATTAAATGCAATGGCTGTGCGGGATGAGCCTTATGCTGTGCGTGGCAAGGTGACAGGGATCTTTACTGGTGGAATTGATAGTGGAATTTTTTGTGGCGCACTGATTCTGGGAATGATCGGTGAGGTCGCAGGGTTTACGGCGCTGTTTATCTGTGCCGGGTTGATTGTCCTGAGCGGGCTTTACTTGTTCCGTTTAAAACCCACTTCGGTTAGGTCCATATCCTGATTTTTTTCTTGCCTGAAGAAATCAGGACAAAGGCAGGGAAAACTCAGCCCAGATAGGACAATGATCTGAAGGCTTTTCCATGGCACGTAGACCATAATCTATCCCTGTTTCCGTGCATAATTCTTGTAGTTTCTGGGTCACAAGAATCAAATCAATCCGTAATCCCCGCTTGGGGTCTTGATCAAATCCACGTGAGCGGTAATCGAACCAACTGAAGCGGGTATGATCATCCGGCTTAGCCAGGCGATAGGTATCAACCAGTCCCCAGTTTTTTACGCGATCAAGCCACTCCCGTTCTTCGGGCAAAAAACAACATTTTCCGGTTTTTAACCAGCGTTTTTCATTCTCTGCCCCGATACCAACGTCGCAGTTCTCAGGTGCAATGTTCATATCGCCCAGAACAATGACATACTCAGTTGGGTCGGCCTCATGCTCAAGCCAATGTTGCAGATTGGCGTAGAAAGTTTTTTTGTTAGGGAATTTGACCGGATGCTCACGATTTTCACCTTGGGGGAAATAGCCGTTAACAACACGCAGCAGCTTTCCGCCTGCTAGTGGATAACTGGTAATAAGCAGACGCCTTTGATGTTCTGGGTCTTCGCCTGGGAAACCTTTCTGCACTTCAACGGGGGGAATTTTGGAAAAAGTAGCTATTCCGTAATGTCCTTTTTGGCCGTGATGGACCATCTGATATCCCAAAGGCTGCAACTGTTCATGAGGAAACTCACTGTCGTGTACCTTGATTTCCTGAAGGGCAATGATATCGGGATTGTGCTGCTCTACCAGGGCTTGTAATTGATGGTATCGGGCACGTAGACCGTTGACGTTGAATGATACGATTTTCATATTTAGGATCTGCCCCCGAACTATTGTTGCTTCAATAACTGCTGCATCATTAAATCAGCCAAACCTATGCCACCTTGCTCTGCCGTTATTTTTGCTGCTTCAAAATCCTGTAGTTGCGTATATACTTCGTCGGCATTACCGCGTTGAATCAATCCATCATCGGGAATTGTATTCCGCATTTCCTTAAACATTTGTTGTATAAAAATTGCTTCAAACTGCTGGGCAACTTTTCGCAGCTTTTCAGGATCCTGCCCTTTATGGATTTTTGGGGGCGTAGCTGTCTGGCTGAGAAACTGTGCAGGATCGATTCTAGATTCCATTATAAAACCACCAAGTCGGCATAAAGGGCACCAGCAGCCTTAATCGCTTGAAAAATTGCGATGAGATCCCGCGGGGTCGCGCCAATGGCATTCAATGCGGAAGCAACATCACCAATGCTGACTCCTTGATTTAACACCACTAAATTACCAGCCTCTTCAGTAACACCAACACTTGTTTGTGGTGTTGCAACAGTCTCACCGTCTGAAAAGGGGTTGGGTTGTGATACATTGGTTTTTTCACTGATAACGAGGTTAAGATTGCCATGAGAAACAGCAACCGTGGAGATTCTGACACCCTCTCCCATCACAATTGTCCCGGTTTTTTCGTTAACAACAATGCGTGCCAGAGTGTCGGGAACAACCTCCAAACGCTCCAGTTCAGAAACGAATACGACAACTTGGTCTTGATACGGTTCTGGAATCTGAACCTGCATTTCTCCCGCATCACGTGGTTGGGCAATCTGATTGCCAAAATGTTCATTAACTGCCCGACACATTCGTGCAACAGTTGTGAAATCTGAATCTTTTAATCGATAGTTAAGTTGATTGTGTTCCCCAAAAATAAACGGAACTTCCCTTTCAACCAGTGCCCCATCGGGGATCCGGCCCGCTGTTGGGTGATTTTTCTGCACCTTAGCCGCTTTTCCGCCAAATGCTAGAGAGCCAACAACCATAGATCCTTGAGCAACAGCGTAATATTTTCCGTCAGCAGCTTTTAATGGGGTCATCAGCAAGGTTCCACCCGCCAAATTTTCAGCATCTCCAATTGACGAAACGGAGACATCAATAGTGTTACCAGCACGAGCAAATGGTGGCAAATCTGCAGTAACAACAACGGCTGCAACATTATCTACTTTGACCTCGTCTGGATTAACTGTCACACCGAGGCGTTCCATCATGCTTACCAAAGATTGGATGGTGAACTGTGTACTGTTACTGTCACCTGTTCCATTTAGACCTACAACGAGGCCATAACCGATCAACTGGTTCGATCGTACTCCCTCTATCTGCGCCAACTCCTTGATCCGGGAAGCTTCAGCCGTAGAGAGGAGAGCAAATCCACAGAAAATCAACAGGGCAATGATAACTTTGTCAGTTTTTATCTTCATGATGAATTCCTACCCTCTGCCATCCTAAAATGGCCAAACCTGGTCGAGAGCCCTTACTAACCAGCCCTGTTGCTGTTTATCGCTAATGATACCCTCACCAATATAGGCAATTCTAGCATTAAGAATATTTTTTGAATCTACAAGGTTTTGCGGTGAAACATCTGCCGACCGGATCGTTCCCGTTAACTTGACAATCTGCATTTCGTTATTAACGGTCACTGTTTTATTGCCTTCAATCTTTAAATTTCCGTTTGGCAACACTTCAATGACTTGAGTCGTTAACGTTGCAACCAAATTTTCCTTGCGAGCCGTTTTGCCGCTGCCAGAAAATTCGTTGGTGGTTGTTGCATCAATCAGGGATGCCGGATCGATGGCATTGTTTCCTAACTGACCAATATATTTTTCTAATCCAAATACATTGCTGATCCCGGCAGACATGGAACTGCTTCTATCGGTTTCAGTCGTTGCCTCTTTGCTGGCGCTGGCATTTTCAACAATAACTACGGTGATAATATCACCAACGGTTTGCCCTTTCATATCGACAAACATTCCACCGCGACTCTCAGTCCAAAGGGATCCAGCTGTTTGTGGTGGAGCTGGTCCTGTAACAATTGGAGCTACCGGTTCAACAGCGTTCAAATCAACTCTTGAGGCAGGTCCAGCGCAGGCGCCAAGAAACACAACTATCAGAATTAACCCAAAACAGTTTTTTAACATTTTAAAACTCCACCTTCACTACCCCAGAAGCGACAACCTGACACAAAACCTCATTGCGGGAGTTACTGTTCATCACCCGAATTGCTTCACCGGTACGACCATCCTGTTTTGCTTCGCCTGCAGCTGTCAGCATCAACCCCTCGTTCCGTGCTTGAATAATCACTCGATCTCCCCGCTTTATGACAGGGGGAAATTCAATTTGGTTCGTCTGGAGTGGTTGTCCCAACCGAACTGATCGTTTCAGGCGTTTGCCGATAACATCTGTTTGATCAAAAATAGGTTCTCTGATCTTGGAAATATCCTGGTAGCGCAATTCAGTGTCTTGCGCATTCAAAATTTCTCCTCGTCGCATTGATGATGTGGCAATTTGAATCTCGGCCAAGGCCTCCAATTCAACCCTAACGGATTGGTTGCTGACCGTTTGTCCATCGACGCGTGTCAACAAGGTAAGCCGGCGGCTCCCGATCACACCTACTTTTGCCGGAATCACCTGATGTTCTACCCTGCCCTGGGGAATCTGATAGGCTTCAGGTAATGCAATTTTCTTGAAACGGAGTTCGATATGGGGCAGGAGGTTGGATTGTTCCGCTAGATAGTCATTGAAGACTTGCTCCATCTCCTGACGATCAATCAGTTGAGGTTTTGCAGATGATCCATACACCCCAAAAGGCGTTGTCAGAATCAGCAATAGGCAGAGCAGGTATTTCATCCATTTATCCTTTAACGAATGAGAGAACTAGTCATTTGCAGCATTTCATCAGCGGTTTTTATCGCCTTGGAATTGACTTCATATGCGCGCTGACCAGCGATCATATTAACCATTTCTTCCATAATATTGACGTTTGAACCTTCGAGAAAGCCTTGGGATAGAGAACCAAAACCTGACTCACTAGGGATACCTGCTTCAGGGGTTCCAGTTGTTGGGGTTTCCGCATAAAGATTCCGACCCAGGCTTTTCAAACCTGCTGGATTTGAAAAACGAACCAGACCAATATTGCCAACAGAGGTTGGAATCGTTTCACCATCCATGACAACTTGCACTTCTCCACCGGGGGTGATGGTAATTGCGGTTGAATTTTGCGGTAACACAATTTCCGGTATAATTGGGTAGCCATCTGAGGTAACAATACGGCCGGTACTATCTTGTTTCATTGCTCCCGAACGGGTAAATGCTTCTGTGCCGTCTGGCAGAGTCACCTGAAAGAAACCATTCCCTTCGATAGCCATGTCCAGCTCATTCTGTGTTTGTATGAAATCACCAGTAGTGAAAACTTTCTGGACAGCAGCAACCCGGGACCCGAGGCCGATTTGAATGCCTGTCGGTACTTCACCACCGTCAACACCGGTTCCAGCAGCTTTAGTGGTTTGGTAGAGAATATCTTGAAAATCAGCGCGGCTTTTTTTGAAGCCTGAACTGTTCACGTTGGCCAGATTATTGGCAATCACATCCATATTCACTTGCTGTGCTTGCATACCTGTTGATGCTGTCCAAAGTGCTCTAATCATTAATTAGCTCCTTCTTGTTAGCCGTGGGGACGGCTTGTTTTGTGCTCTTTTTATTGGATCAGTCCAATGTCAGCAGCTTTGCTACCCATGTCACTGTAAATTCTCAATGCTTTTTGCATTGCTTCAAACGCTCTCAGATTTGAGGTCATTTGCACCGTTGTCTTCATCATATCCACATTTGAGGTTTCGAGATTGTTCTGAATAACTTCGGGCTCGGCAAACAATGTCGGGTTGCTATCGTCAGTTGGAACAAACGCACTTCCCGCGGCACGTTTTAGTACCGAGTTGTCCTCAAATTTGAAAACACCGATCTGTCCGATCAGCGTGCCCTGGTAGTTGATGTTCCCGGCCGGTGAAATGATGACATTAGGGTCTGGTATAATGATTGGCTCATTTTCAACATTCACCACCTTCATACCGAAAGCATCGACCAAAAAACCGTCTGGGGTCATCCTAAATGCCCCTTTACGGGTGTATGCAACACTGTCATCAGGGTGCAGAACTTTGAAAAACCCCTCTCCGTTTATGGCTACGTGCAACGGATTACCGGAATATTCAATTTCTCCCGGTGTAAAATCGATAGTTTCTTTGGTTTTGCGCACATAGTTTATTCCTTTTGTCGCCATCCCCGAATTGGCCTCGGATAAACGGGCCTCGAAAGTCGATACCCCTTTTTTGTACGAAAAGGTTTTTGCTGCAGCAAGATGCGCAGTGATATTTTCCATCATATCCATTCGGGAAACCATCCCGGCAACTGCTCCGTACTTACCGCTTGACATCTTGTTTCTCCTTTATCTACCGATGTATCCTTGTCGACCTTCTAGCTGTAAATCTTTAACCCTCAGTTTGACGTTTCAATTGTGCTAATTTCAATAATTGTTCAACTTCTATCGGGGCCATTTGTAACGCGACAGCGATCCCTTGTGCATCGACACCTTGAGCAGCCATAGAAGCGACATAACGATATTTTTCAGAACTACTGCGGGGAGCCGCTACGATTTTTTGTTCCCGTTCAACTTGATCAAGACTCTTGGAAAACCTTGGTTTCAGTTCCTGCTTAGTCTCTCTTTCCGTAAGTTCCTGACGCAACTTAGCTAACTCTTGACACATTTTTCCTGAGACACGTAACTGCCAGCATCCAATCAGGAGAGCCAGCAGGGCTATCGATCCAAGAAACAATAGATATAGCGGTTCCGTTACCATCACAGGTCCTCAGAACGTAAGGCATTGATGCTTCGTTTCATCTTGATTTTTAATTTACCCAGGGCTTGAGCGTGTAGCTGAGAAATTCGACCTTCCGATAATTCCAGGACTTCAGAAATCTCCTTTTGTGACAACTCCTCGTAATAAATGAGAGCGACAACCAGTCGCTCTTTTTCTGAGAGTTGTTCCAGATAGCCAGCCAACTCTCCTGTCAGCTCATTGGCTTCCATCCGCTCTTGAACACTGGCCTGTCTGGTATCTTCAAGGTTATCAATAAACGTTTTTCCGGAATCGTCATCATCAACACTTTCATGCAGACTGATTGTCCCTAGTTGACTCACCTGGAGTTGCAATTCACGAAAATCATCGAGACTCATACCGAGTTCTTCAGCGACTTCAGTATCTTCAGGGGCTCGACCTAACCGTTTTCCCAAATCTTCGGTGACTTTGGACAGTCGCGACTGTTTTTCTCGCAAGGTTCTGGAGAACCAATCCATGCGCCGGACTTCATCAAACACTGCACCACGAATTCTTCGTTCAGCAAAGGTCTTGAACAAGACACCACGACGCGGATCAAAGCGGTTGGAAGCATCCATGAGTCCCATCAACGCTGCACTACGGATATCGTCGCGATTAACAAACGAAGGAACCTGGGTCATCATTCGATCGACCAGAAAATCGACCAAAGAAAGGTGCGATTCAATCATCTTTTCTCGTTCCGCTGCTCCTGGCGGACCGTATCCGTTACTGAAAGTCATCAGCTCGCCTCCGTGCTAACTCCGAGAAACTGCTTCCAGAAAAACTGCAGGGTTCCCTGTGCCTGATTATCGACTTGAGCATCAATTAAATTATCTGCCAAGGAGATAAACGCTTTTGCGACTTTATTCTCAGGGTAAAGATCCACCATCACCTGTTGCTGACGTACTGATTCATGCATTTTTCTGTCAAAGGGGATGCAACCAAGATAATCGAGAAAAATATCGAGATAGCGTCCAGAAACCATGGTCAATTTTTCAAAAACATCCAGCCCTTCATCGGCATTTCGAACTGAATTCACCGCTAATAGAAATCGTTTTTGATGGTACTGGGTCGAGAGCAGTTTCATCAGAGCGTAGGCGTCGGTAATGGCTGTTGGTTCCGGGGTTGTCACGACCAGAATGTCCTGGGCTGCAACATTAAAGTAGGTGACGTTGTCGGAAATACCTGCTTCAGTATCGATCAATACAACATCAAAGTGTTCTTCAAGAGCGTCAAGGGAGTCAATCAGGCGCATCTTCAGTTGTGAGTCGAGGCGGGTATACTGTTGCACCCCGGATCCTGCCGGCAAAATCTTTAAACCATGGGGTCCTTCAACCATTACCTCTTCCAATGTTCGTTCCCCATTAAAGAAGTGGTTAAGGTTATATTCCGGAGAGAGACCGAGAACGACATCGATATTTGCCAATCCAAGATCGGCATCAATGACCAAGACCTTTTTCCCCTGTTTTGCGAGGGTCACAGCAACGTTTGAAACAACAGCAGTTTTTCCAACACCACCTTTACCACTGGTAATAGATAAAACCCGGGTTGCCGGCATTTGTATTTCAGTAGTGGTTGCGTCCAACTGATTCTGCATATTTCTCAGGGTTCCAGCTTGATCGGTTTGACCACTTATCATACTGCCATCCTCCGTAGTTCTTCTGTTGTCCCCATGACGAGCTCAGCGACTGTTCCAGGTTCGGCACGGAGCAGATCTTCCGGAACCTGTTGACCGTTAGTCAGGTAAGCCAAAGGCAGGTTGCTGCGGATGGGTAGATTGATCAGAGAACCGCAACGATCAGCTTCATCGAGCTTTGTGAAGATCAGCCGGGAAAGTGGGATTGGGCTGAAGGCTTCCAAGGTTTTCTGTTGTAACCGTTCTTCCGTTGGTGCTGCCAGGACCAGGCAGTTTTCAACCGTAGATTCGGTGCCTAGGAATTGATTCAGTTCATCAATCCTGACCTGATCTCGAGGACTGCGACCGGCAGTATCGATCAAAATCAGATCTTTATCACTGTGACGACGAAACGCTTCCTGCAACTGTTCTGGAGAGAGGACAACCTCAACAGGCAAGCCCATAATTTCCCCGTAGACTTTGAGTTGTTCAACGGCGGCGATTCGATAGGTATCGATGGTTACCAGGGCAACCCGTGCACCACTTTGAGTGATCGCTTCAGCCGCCAGTTTGGCAATCGTCGTTGTTTTTCCAACACCAGTCGCGCCAATCAGGGAAATACGTTTCTGCGGCTCACCCGGAGACCAGAGTGGTCCAGTTGTTTGCACCAGAGTGGCAATGGTTGAGGTCAGGAAGCTGCGACATTGATCTGTCTCCCGACGTTGCCGTTCATTCATCTGTGGTGCGGCAAAGCGGGCAATTGTTGCGGCAGCATCTCGGTCAATACCTCGTTCCACCATGAGATCAAGAAGGTCATCGAGGGGTTGTTGAGCCGATGGTTGAACCTGAGATAAGGGCTTTGGCTGTTGGTGTTTTATCTCCTGGTTAAACTGAGCCTGCAGGAGGTCAGGATTTGCAGATATGACAGCACGTTTTTCCTGCTGTGCCTGAGTCAATTGCTTCATCAACTCTTTCAGCTCATTAAGCTCTGCCTGTAACTGATGAACATTTTGCGCTTCCAGTTGGGAACGAAGTTGACGAACTTCATCTTCAAGGGGATTAGATTTAACTTCGATTTTCTGACTTCTTGCCGCAGTTGATAAGGAAACCTGTTCATCTTCAAGCGTCTCTACCCGGTCACTATAACTTCTGGATGTTTTTCCTAGAGTTGTCGGCTGCGCATCGGAATTTGGCACTGCTTCACGAAAACTGTTTTTCATGGACGGAGATTCAATTGCAGCTGTTACCTCAATGATTTGTTTGCCGAGGACCCCGAGGCCTTTTCTTCCTAATGTTCTAGTCGAAAGAATCAGTGCTTCAGAACCGAGAGTTTGTTTCACCTGCTGGAGAGCAGCCGCCATATTTTCCGCTTCAAATTTTCTAACTAGCATCGACAGTCACCGTTCCTATTGATCGCACTTTGAGGTGAGGTGCGATTTCGTTGTGAGAAATAATTGCCAGACTTGGGAGATAGCGTTCGGTCAACCTTTTGACATGGAGTCGGATTGTTGGCGTACAGAGAAGCACTGGATTTGATCCTGCAGCATTCTGTAACATCTTGGTCAAACTGTTGATTAACGACTGAGCAAAGCCAGGCTCCAGAGCCAGGTAAGCCCCTTGTTCAGTGGTATGCAGTGCTTCTTGAATCTGCGTTTCAACATTTCGATCAAAGGTCATCACTTCCAATACCTGCCCATCTTCACTATAGCTGTTACTGATTGAACGAGCCAAAATGGCACGTACATGTTCAGTCAGTTGATCAGGATCATGCACAACTGGTGCCCAATCTGCCAAAGTTTCTAAAATAGTTCTAAGATCGCGGATTGAAACCCCTTCTCTGAGTAAATTCTGTAGGACCCGCATAACCACACCAAGGCTCAACAGTGCAGGAACCAACTCTTCCACCAACTTCGGATACTCGTTGCCTAAGTTATCCAACAGATTCTGAGTTTCCTGACGCCCAAGCAATTCATGCCCATGTGTTTTAATCAATTCGCTCAAGTGAGTTGCCACAACGGTGGTATTATCAACAACGGTATATCCAGAAATCTGGGCACGTTCCTTTTTATCTTCTGAGATCCAGACTGCAGGGAGCTTGAAGGCCGGTTCAACAGTTTCTACACCTTTAATGACTTCTGTCGCAGTGCCAGGGTTCATCGCCAGGAAATGTCCGGGAAGCAGTTCTCCGCCACCAATTTTGACCCCTTTGAGAACAATCGCATATTCGTTAGGCTTGAGTTGTAGATTGTCTTTAATATGCACTGGGGGAACAATGAAACCCATATCCAGGGTAAACTGTCTGCGAATCGATTTAATCCGTGGCAACAGTTCACCATTCTGGGCAGTATCAACCAGAGGGATTAAACCGTAGCCAACTTCCATCTCCAGCATATCGACGGAAAGCATCTGTTCGTAGTTCTCTTCTTCCAGCAACTTGGGCTCTGGCGCTTGCTCAAGCTCTTTTTGTTCAATGTCTTGTTTTTTATTTTTTTGGATTTGCCAGGCAATTCCACCAATACACGCAGAGAGCAGCAGGAAGGGGAGTTGTGGTAATCCGGGAATTAAAGCAAAGCCCATGAGAATCCCTGAAACCACCCACAGTGCTCGTGGATGAATCGTGAACTGCTGTTTCATTTCAGTGCCAAAATCACCATTTCCCGTTGTTCGGGTCACCATGATGCCGGCACCGGTTGAGATAATCAGGGCAGGTATCTGACCCACCAGTCCATCACCCACGGTGAGAATAGTATAGTTTGCCGCAGCTTCGGCCATCGGCATCCCTTTTTGCATGACGCCAATAACGAAACCGGCACCAATATTGATCAGAGTGATGATGATTCCCGCAATTGCATCGCCTTTGACAAACTTACTAGCACCATCCATCGCTCCATAAAAATCTGATTCTGAAGCAACCTCTTTGCGTCTTGTGCGCGCCTCTTCGTCGTTGATCAGGCCGGCATTCAAGTCAGCATCAATGGCCATTTGCTTGCCCGGCATTGCATCCAGAGTAAATCGTGCAGCAACCTCGGCAACCCGACCAGCACCTTTGGTAATAACCATAAAGTTGATCAGCACCAGAATGACGAAAATGACGACACCAACGACGTAGTTTCCGCCGACAACAAACTGCCCAAAAGATTGAATAACACTTCCAGCAGCAGATGGTCCTTCGTCCCCGTGCAGCAGTATCAGACGGGTTGATGCAACATTCAGGGAGAGGCGAAATAAAGTTGTGATCAAGAGAACACTCGGGAAAACGGCAAAATCAAGAGCTCTGGTTGTGTAAAGAGTAATAATGAGAATCAGCAGGCCGATGGTGATATTTAATGACAAAAAGATATCCAGCAGCATTGGCGGAACTGGTAGAATCATCAGCATTAAAATCATGACCAGACCAACTGCAACTAACACATCGCTTCGTAACAGTGCCTCGCGCCAACGATTGTGAATCATTCCATCTAGGGTTGCCATATTTTCTCCATCAAGACTGAATTCTGACAGGGTAAGTCAAGCTTTTGGCTTTTTTAAATTCCCGGTTCAGTAAATTTAAAAACGAAATAAAACATTAAATACTAGTATGTTAACTCTTCTTCAAGCTGTATACATAGGCCAAAAGTTCAGCCACAGCGGTAAACATTTCTTCAGGAATCTCATCCCCAACCTCTTGCTTGTACAAGGCCCGTGCCACCGGCTTGTTTTCGATGATAGGAACCTTATGTTCGCGAGCAATTTCACGAATTCGAAAAGCAAGATGGTCGGCTCCCTTGGCGACTATTTTGGGAGCATCCATTTCACTTCTCTGATAAGAAATTGCAACCGATAGATGGGTTGGGTTGGTGACAATGACATCAGCTTTGGGGATTTCTGCCATCATCCGTTTCCGTGCCATCTCATGTTGCATTGAGCGAACCCGGGCTTTGAGCTGTGGATCCCCTTCTGTCTCTTTAAATTCTTCTTTAACCTCCTGCTTGGTCATTTTCATCTTCTGCTCCATCTCATAGCGGGAAAAAGCAAAATCAATAACCGCAAGCAGGATAATAATTCCACAGCATTTTCCTAAAACCAGAAAAGCAACTTGAGCAAGAAAAATCAGGGTCTGATTGAGATCGAGCATGGGTAATATCAGAGCGTTATCAAATTCATTGGCAACTGTTCTATAGGCAACAAAACCAATAAGAGTGATTTTGGCCATAGACTTGATTAGCTCGACAGCCGAACGCTTGGAAACGAATTTAGCCATTCCTTTGATGGGATTAAACTTGCCTAGCTCCGGCTGGAAGACTTTTGTTGAAAAGAGAGGACCAACTTGAAGGAATGAGGAGAAAAACCCGACGATCAGGGTCATGAGAAAGATGGGCCAGAGTAGCTTTGCCATCACTGCTCCCATCTCCCAGGCCAGATTTACAACGGCCAACGGAGTTGCTTGAAACTCTGCCATCATCCG
Organism: Desulfuromusa sp.; assembly: GCA_036351455.1. Taxonomy (GTDB): domain Bacteria; phylum Desulfobacterota; class Desulfuromonadia; order Desulfuromonadales; family Geopsychrobacteraceae; genus Desulfuromusa. Next base: position 8,462 of record JAZBPC010000120.1, on the reverse strand, counting down.
CAGCAAGCTATTGTAAATGCTTTGCAGATCGGACCAGAATCGGCGAGCATAAAAAACCCACAGCAACAGTGACATGGTTAACAATGCTGCGGTAGCAACCTCCTTGCTCTGCGCCACTTGCCCTTTCTCACGAAAGTCTTGGCGCCGCTTCGCGGTCGCTTCTTCAGTACGCTCTTGACCTGAATCTTCAGCCATCTATTGGTTTCTCCGGGCCGTTGCTGAACACACACCAGTAGCCACTGTATTGAACATGAAAAATAGAGTGACAGTTTTTTGGCAGTTGTCGTTAGAAAAGCTACATCAGGCTGAAGAGATTCAAGAATCGTTCCGGAAGTGAAGAAAATTCTTCCTGAAGGAGGTTAGCTACGATACCAAGGGTTAAACCCATGACGATAAAGGAGATACCGATATTGAGGGGGAAGGAAATCATGAACACGTTCAGCTGGGGGAAAACCCGCGACATAATTCCCAGGGTCAGAGTGGAAAGAGTCAGAAGGGCGAGGATTGGTGCAACTAAGCGGATGCTTAAAATAAGGGAATGATTTGCCACCTCAACAATCATGGGGATAGCACCACCTGAGAGGGTCAGGCTTCCCGGTGGAAGCATTTCAAAAGAGGCAACAATGGCTTCAAGGAACAGATGATGAATATTCAGAGAAAGAAACAGCAGGATAGCAAAGATTCCCTGAAACCGGGAAATCAGAGCCACCTGTGATTGGGTGCTGGGATCAAAAATATTGGCGGCAGCAAAGCCCATCTGGTAACCAATGACCGATCCTGCAAATTCTGCTGCCATAAAAGCGAGCTGTGCTAAAAAGCCGACCAGAAGGCCAAGAATAATTTCTGCAGAAATCAATAATCCCAGATCGAGAGGGGTCAAATCTCCTGCAGGGATAAAATCTTTAACAATTGGGTAGGTTAACACCGCAAACAGGACTGCAACGCCCAGCCTCAACTGTGGGGGAATCTGTCCGCCACTGAAGACTGGAATAGCTGCAAACATCGCTGCTACCCGTGCCAGGCAGATCAGAAACCCCTGGATCAAAGGTAATGAAATGGCGGGTAAATCCATGTGTTCCGATCCTGATTATGGAGTGATGGTCGGCAATTGATTAAATATGGAAATCAGAAAACCGGTGGCTTTTTGTAAAATCCAGGGAGCAAAAATCAGCAGGGTTACAAAAACTCCGACGATTTTTGGGATAAAAGTCATGGTTTGTTCATTGATCTGGGTTGCAGCTTGAAAAATACTGATGACCAGACCAATTCCAAGCGCAGCAATCAACATTGGGGCAGCGCACATCAAAGTTGTTTCAATCGCCTGTCGACCAATCGTGACAACATATTCAGGAGTCATAAGCAGTTTCCTTTGGTACATAGGTTGAAGGCTGTGGGTGTTGAGGTTGAACCTTCAGCCTAATCGACTTCAGCCTGCCTCTTCTAACCAAAACTCTGGACCAGAGAACCGACAACCAACGACCAGCCGTCTACCAGAACAAAAAGCAGGATCTTGAACGGTAATGAAACGATGATCGGTGGTAGCATCATCATCCCCATTGACATCAGGATTGAGGCAACGATCATATCAACCACCAGGAAAGGGACAAAAAGGAGAAAGCCCATTTGAAAGGCCCGTTTCAGTTCTGACAACATAAAGGCCGGTATCAAGGTCAGCATTGATATATCCGCTTGATTTTCCGGTTGCGGTGATTTGGAAATATCGACCAGCAATTGCAGATCTTTTTCACCGACCTGAGAAAACATGAATTGACGCATTGGCTGCAGGGCTTGCTCCAACGCCTCTTGCTGGCTGATTTTTTGGTCCAGGTAAGGTCGTAAAGCCTGTTCATTGATCTGGTTAAAAACCGGAGCCATGATGAAGAAGGTCAGAAACAGGGCCAGCCCAACAATAATCTGATTGGACGGTGCTGACTGGGTTCCCATAGCTTGGCGCACAAAGGATAGAACGATAACAATTCGGGTGAATCCTGTGGTCATCAACAAGATTGCCGGGGCAACGGAAAGGATTGTCAGGACAACCAGAATCTGTAATGCCGTCGAAACCTCTCCCGGATCAGTTGCCTCACCTATTCCAAGGGTAATTGTCGGTAATCCTGCCGCAAAAACACTGACGGGCAGCAACAACAGCAATAACAAGACAGCCAGTTTCAGCTTCATGAGAGCTCCTCTTCAACTTGCTGTAATGTTTCAGAAAACTTTTCACCTGAGGTGAGCTGACTCAGGCATTCAATGCGGTCATTGCTCAAACCAAGCAGCATCTCCTGGCCACGGACCTTAACGACGCAGAGGAACTTTCTCCCCCCTAAAGGCCGAGTTTCAAGGACCTGAATGATGCCACTCTTCTTCTGCGGCATGATACCAAAACCCTTGCGACTGGCAGCATACAGTAGCAGAAGAATCCCAATGACAACTCCCAGTGCTGCTAGCATCTTTAAAGATGAGCCCAGTAAGCTTGTTTCAGCGATGTTGTCAGCAGCAAAAACCGGTTGAGCCATAAAGGTGAGGGTGAAAAATAGCAGGCGCATAACTCAACCTAATTTTTCAATTCGCTCTGAAGGGCTGACGACATCCGTCAGCCGCAGGCCGAATTTTTCATTGACAACAACCGCTTCACCTCGAGCAATCAGGCGTGAGTTGACATACAGGTCCAGAGGTTCTCCTGCCAGCTTATTCAGTTCAACAAGGGACCCCTCCTGTAGTTGTAAAAGGTCACGAACCAGAATACGAGAGCGGCCAACTTCTACCGAGACTTCCAGAGGAATATCAAGTAGCAGGTCGATTCCGCGATCATCAAACCTGCCCTTGGATGCCTCAACATCTGCAGGTTGTCCATTTTCAAGGTTTCCATCACTCATCGTCTATCCTCCGTTGGGGATCCGCCCCATAATACGAATTGCTTTTTTACCGCCCTGAACGCCAGCCATACCAAGGAATTTCGGGCGTTTTTCGATCATGACTTTTAGCGGTGCATCCGGTTTACAGCCAAGGTCAATGACATCTCCGACCTGAAAGTTGAGAATGTCACGTACTCGAAGCGACAATGTTGCCAGAATGGCTTCTATCTCAACATCCATATGGTCCAGTTCTTTACATACCATTGCTTGCCACTTACTGTTTTGAGTCGCACTGATCGGAACGGCTTTAACTTGATGCTTCTTTTGTAACGGTTCCAGTGCAGAATGGGGAATAACGAGGGTGATATCACCCTCAAGACTGTCGATAGCGACCTTGAATCGAGCTGCGACAATTCCCGTTTCAGGGCTGACAAAGTTGAGGAGCCGCAGATTACTGACGACTTCAACGAGCGAAGACTCAATTTTCTGAAGTTGAGAAAACCCTTTGTTCAGTTCGGGGCACCCCGAACTGATAACATCACGGATGACATTCAGTTCAATAGCGCTCATGCCCCGACTTGGAACTAGTGGTTGGCTATCTGAGGTACCACCAAGAACCATTTCAACCAGTGAAAATGAAAGCTGCTCATCGAAAACCAGCAATGCTCCACCAGTAAGAGGTTCTAGCTGCAGGACACCGATAGCTCCACGTCCGGATAATCGTTGCAGCAGAGCCTCAAAGGTCATTGATTCCATCGCTTCAAGGTTGATATGGGCGGCGCGCTGGAATCTGGTTGACAATGACAGTGCATAATTGCGTGCGAAACTATCAAGGATCAGGTCATAATCTTTGAGTTTCCAGCCATCAGGTCCATTTGCCTGGAAAAGATTGCAGGTTTCTGCTGGAGAGGATGCGGTCCCTTTGAGTACAGGCCCAGATTCTGAGCCGATGGACTCAATGTCAACGTCGCCGTGCCTTACTGCTGACAGAAGATCGGCAATCTCTTCTTTGCTGAGTATCTTTTCCACGTCAGAGCCCTTTATTGGACGACAAAATCGGTGAAATAGATCCGCTTGACCTTGCCATTAAGCAGGATACTGTTAACTTTATTGATCAGTTCAGCCCGGAGCTGAATTTTCCCCTGTAGGTCATTCAATTCTCCAAAGGTTTTATTCCCTACCAGCAAAAGAATGGCATCCTTAATTTGAGGCATCCTTGAATTGATCTCCATCGTCGTTTCAGGTGTATCGACTTCGAGAGTAATGGCGGCCTTGAGATAGCGGCTTTCCTGATCATCCAAAATATTGACAATAAAGGTGTCAATATTGACCATTGGACCAACCTCCTTCGCCTGTTTTTCAAGCAGGGCTTGTTCTTCTTCCGGAGAAATTTTCTCCTCTTTTTCCCCACCGAGAAACAGGAAAGCTCCAACCCCGGCACCGATCAGAAGAACCAGAACTGCAGCAATAATAATGATCAATTTCTTTTTTGATCCGCCACCTTCTTCAGATTCTGCCGCTTCTTTCCTTGCCATGACTTTATCCTTCCTTTGTTCCGCCGCTAGCGGCGAAATTTCATATGAGAAGTTTGAGATTTAAAAAGGAGCCTGATCTTTTGCATCCATCAGGTAGGGGAGCTCCTGATCGGGATCACCCTGACTCTCCAGTACAAATTCAACCCGCCGGTTCAAAGCCCGTTCACGCTCGCTGGTATTAGGGAACAGTGGTTTCTGTGAGCCGTACCCGGTTGCTGACATGCGGTTCAGCGGTACCAGCTGGTTTGTAGCGAGGTACCGTAATACGACAACAGCCCGATTAACAGAAAGGTCCCAATTATTCATTTCATCACCAAGATCGTCGGTATGGCCTTCAATTTTCAGATTCAGAGGCAATGGTCGAATCAACTCAGAAACTTTTTGCAGAATCGGCTCAGCTTCTGGCTGCAGGTACCTTTGGCCCGATTGGAACAGGACTGCTTCATCAATTCGTAGCACAACAGCTCCCCGATCTTTGACCAGTTGAATTTTTTTATTCAACTTCAGTTCGCGCAACTTAGTTTTAAGGCGGCGGTAGACCTGTGAAGTGAAATCGTCATTGATGGGTGAAAAGGTCACAGTTCTGGGTACAGTTACTTCGGTCTTGTCACTACTACCCAGGACTCCAAAAGCACCCGCCAAAGATTCACTGGCTGCATTGAATTTTACCTGATCCATGTTTGCCATCGACAGCATGAGTACAAAAAATGTTAACAACAGCGTGACCAGGTCACTAAAGGTTACCATCCACATGGGCGCCCCGGCAGGGGGACATTTAACCTTTTTTTCCATGTTGAATCCCCTTAGCCGAAGTTACTCTGACGCTCTTTAGGAGCGACGAAGGCATGCAGTCGTTGTTCCATTAAACGAGGGTTTTCACCTTCCAGAATTGCTTTCATCCCTTCGGTGACCAGGGTTTTATTCAAGACCTCACTGGCGGAACGAAGTTTCAGCTTTCCCGATATCGGATTGGCAACAATATTAGCAATGACTGCGCCATAAAAGGTCGTTAACAGAGCAACCGCCATCGCCGGACCGATAGACGAAGGGTCACTCATATTCTGTAGCATCTGCACCAGACCAATGAGTGTACCAATCATCCCCATGGCAGGAGAATATGCCGCAATTGTGGCGAAGATATCTGCCCCTTTATCGTGCCGTTCCATGACATATTCAATCTCTTTTTCCAACATGTCTTTGAGGGCCTCAGGTTCCTGGCCATCAACGGCCATCTGCAGCCCTTTAAGAAAAAAATCATCATCAATTTCATTCATCACTGACTGCAGTGACAGAATTCCTTCCTTGCGGGCTTTGCCGGCATAGGTAATCAATTTTTCAATCGTATCAATGGGAGAGCTGGCTTTATGAAAGAAAGCCTTACGGGCAACATTAAAAGCGCCGAGAACGTCAACAAAGGGGAAGTGGACGAGAACGGTACCGATGGTTCCACCAATAACGATGAGTAACGAAGCAATATCGATAAACATCATCAGAGAGCCACCTTGCAGGATGGCAGAAAGCATCAACCCAAAGGCTGCAATTAAACCGATAATTGTTGCGATATCCATATACCGTCCTCTATCCAGTTTTTGTGCCGTCGAAAATTTCTACTCTGCCTATAAGTATTGTAGGCAGGATGAAGATATCCAAAATAATGGTCTTGAGACAATTAAATTTAATATCGCCTTACTGTAAAGCAGGTTACGTGCCATCCTGGAGAAATATTTCAGTAAAAATAAAGTTGAATAAAATCAGAAGGTTATGATTATAAAAAAAGATGCCACCACTGAATATCAGGGCGGCATCCTTATTGTGTCATGATTTTGACCGATAGATCCCTACCGCTTTAGGTTAATAACTTCTGCCAACATTTCATCCGTTGTTGTTATTGTTTTTGAGTTGGCGGAAAAACCCCGCTGAGTAGTAATCATCTTGACGAACTCCTGAGCCATATCAACGTTTGATAGTTCCAAAGCATTAGTAAAGATGTTCCCAACTCCCGATCCGACCGTTCCAATAACCGGCACACCGGAGTTGGTGCTCTGGGCATACATATTACTACCAATTTTGTTCAAGGCACTCGGATTGGTGAATTTTGCCAAAGGAATACGCATCAATTGGCGTGGTGTCCCGTTTGAAAAATTGCCAACGACGTTACCAAGTTCGTCAACACTTAATTTAACCAGAGTCCCAGTCCCGAAACCATCCTGCTCTTGGGAGACAACCACTGAGGGGCTCGCATATTGACTGGTCTGCATGTCAATCGAAACCTGCTGGGTTTGAATTGCGCCATTGAGCCAATCCAAAGTCCCGGCAGTTGTTGTTGCTGTGGGTCTTGGAAAAATAGGATCGCTGCTTGTGTCACCAGCTACAGTGTAAAGATCAGCGCCATCGATGGTAATCAAGTCTCCACTGGCATCGAAACCCAGCGTTCCGTTGCCAACAATTTCTAAAGCACCTGGGGTACCACCAGTGACTTCTCCACCATCGACCACAGTATTCCAATCCCATGCTTGGTCAGCTGTTTTGGTGAAATAGGTTGTCATCAGGTGGGTACTGCCCAAGCTGTCAAAAACTTGGATGGAGGTTGCGTAGCTTGAAGATCCGGTTGGATCCAGAGGATCAAACCCTGTGGCTATAGTTACAGAATCAGAATCAAGATTGGTATTCAAATTGATATTTGCTGTTGGTTCTGCCGGGGTGAACGATTGGGTATTAGCCCAGATTGGGGTCAAATCGCCAACCGTATTGCCATTCGCATCCAGCTGGTAACCCATAACATTGTATCCTTCTGGATTGACCAGAAACCCGTCGGCACTGAAACGGAAGGCTCCGGCCCGGGTAAAGTTATTAGATGCGTTACCCGTTGATGGGTCACTGACGATAAAAAAACCTGCGCCCTCAACCGCCAGATCGGTATTGGTTTCCGTATTTTCGAAAGTTCCTTGGCTGAAGATAGTATCCACGGTCGACAGACCAACTCCTCGACCGACCTGAGAGGTACCCCCCGAGCCAGACACCTGGCTTGATAGCAAATCACCGAAAATTGTTCGGCTCGATTTAAACCCGACAGTGTTCGCGTTAGCAAGATTATCACCAAGAACGCTCATCGCGCTAGAATTGGCATTGAGTCCACTGACACCACTGTAAAGAGCACTAGATACTCCCATTTTATAACTCCTTGTTTGGAAGCCGCTTCTATCAGTCGGCGGCTTGCGAACCTCCTCAATGAGGACCGGTTCGGTTAGGCAATCACTGCGCTATCAATATTGGTAAAAACATTGTTTTTCAGTTGATCCCGATCAACAACCGTGACCACGGTATCATTTTTGACACTCACGACCAGTGCCGTATTATCAAGCATCACCAGCGATTCTCGTCCACCCTTGGCGTTGACTTGAGAAACTGCTGATTCCAAACGCTGCATCTGATTTGAACTAAAGTTTATCCCACGACTCTGCATCCGATCCGTTGCATGTTTGGAAAATTTGACCCCACCCTGATCAATCTTGTTTTGTAATAACTGATCGAAACTTCCAACACCACTGGGTGGGCCAGCTTGTTTATTCCGACTTGGACCTTGCGGTCGGGTTGCGGTAATTGGTTGTGGAATGATGGTTATTCGGTCGCTCATAATGCTGCTCCGGCCTTCTCTATCTTACTCATCGCGAAAACCCCAGCATTGGTTTCCAGTTGAGTTGTCATCCCACTCATGTCAACTGCTTCGACCCGCCCCTTAATTAAACTATCGGTCTGAACAACTCTGTCATCTTTATCAACTGCCCTGATGACCAAAGAATAGTCGCCGGGGTCAAGTGGCATGCCCTGATCGCTGAGCCCGGACCAATCGATGAAATACTGGCCAGGATCGGTTTCCTGTGCAGAAACAGTGGCTAATGTTGATCCAGTTTGACTCAGGACATACAGTTTGACGTCATCCGCTGGAGCTTCGAGGCGATAACCCAGTTGCAAGGGATCACCGCTAAAATGGAATTCACTCGTTTGGGCAACAATATCCTGCCCGATCAAACCAAGAGCTGACATCCGCTCCATTTCACTGCTCATTGCAGCG
>JAZBPC010000119.1:0-57884 GCA_036351455.1 Desulfuromusa sp. | reverse complement strand
GGTATCTCTATGGAAGAAGCGTCCACTGTTATCAGTCTTCTCGACGATCAAATTGAAGTTATTCGTCAGGGGGCAGGGGATACCTCTTGGATAGAGTGAGTTTCTCAGAATAGGCACACTGTTAATCGGTCATACTCGCGGAGTCTGTCAGCGTGCATCATGATTTATTTAATCTCATCTCTTTTCTCAATCACAATCCCGCTCTAAAACTTCTTATATCGAACATGCAGCAAAGCGACAATCACTTTTGGTTGGTTGGCGGTTGTTTGCGGAATTCTCTCCTCGATTTACCACAAGTTGATATCGATATTGCTTGTTCTTCTGATCCAACCGTTTTGGCCCGTGCCTGGAGTCATGAAGTATCAGCGCATTGGTTTTGTCTCGATGTAAATAGGAAGCAGAGCCGGGTTTTGCTTCCCTCGGGTTTGACTCTGGATTTTTCCCCATTGCGCTCCAGTTCGATTATTGCTGATTTGTGCTTAAGAGACTTCACTGTGAATGCAATGGCTCTTCCCGTAGATACATTATCAACAAATTCCCTTGTTCTCGATCCATTGGATGGTCTGAGCCATCTCCATAAAAAACAACTCCATTGCTGCTCGGACCGCAGTTTTATAGATGATCCTCTGCGTATGTTGAAAGGAATCAGACATGCGGTTACCCTTGATTTCGAGCTTTCAAATGACACTTTGAAACAGATTAAGGCTTCAAAACAACTATTATCAAATACTGCTGGTGAAAGGATCAGAGATGAATTAAGTAAGATTTTTAACTCTGATAAATCCATTGAAGGGGTAGAGGTCCTCATTGATACAGGTTTACTTGATGTCTTGTTTGGTGCCGAAGGGAAATGTTGGAATAAGGGGAGGGCGATCCGTGAAATAGATGAACTCGATAAAAAAATTCATCAGGTTGGATTGAAGAAAATTTATGATCTCTCAGTTTTGAAGCAAACAGACTCATTTTCTGTTCGTGCTATCTTTCTGTTCTCAGAATTACTAAAAAACTATGAACCTGTTAAGTTATCGAAATTGCTACACAATCGTTTACGTCTGAGCCGTCAACAACAGTCCCTGATTAAGGAGTTGCAACTCAAGCCCGACTTACAATCTTTATCACTGTTGGCATCAGTAGAAGGACAACGAAGGCAGGCTCTGTTGGCAGAAAAACATGGAAAATTTTTCATCGAAAAAATTCTCTATTGGGGGGTGTGTCGCAACCTTGTAACACTTGATAGAGCGATCGAATTACATAAATCATTTACTCATGAACAGAAACGTGGGCGTGTCCCTGCAATGCTTAATGGCAAGATGATTTCATCACTTTTAGGCAGTGATCAGGACTCTCAGATAGGGTATTGGCAGGAACAGTTAAAACTTGCTGAAATTAAAGGGGAAATTTCGACCATCCTGGAAGCTGAAAATTGGTTGAAAAGTAAATTATCATTTGACAAAAAAGAAGCCTAATCACTATACTGCGCAGCACAAATGCGGGAGTAACTCAGTTGGTAGAGTGTCAGCTTCCCAAGCTGAATGTCGCGAGTTCGAACCTCGTCTTCCGCTCCAATAAAAATTAGCCCTGGATCATTGATCTGGGGCTTTTTACTCTGTGCCGACAGTTTCTTTTTATGACAACAGCCGTTATAGTGGAACTATGAATAATTTCGAAATTAAATGCCCACGTTGTGGCAAGAAAACAATCTGGAGTGAAAATCCTTCACGCCCTTTTTGCTCAGAAAAGTGCCGTATCATTGACCTAGGCTGCTGGGCGAGTGAAGAATATAGTGTTGATGGTGGAAAAGCCCCAGAATCGGAACAAGACATTTAAATATCAGGAGACAATATGTACCACTTGACGATACAGACCAATTTTGCTGCAGCACATAACCTTTTAAATTATCAGGGTGACTGCGAAAATTTACATGGACACAACTGGAAAGTTGAAGTGACAGTTAAAACCGAGAACCTTGATGAGGCAGGTCTTGGTATCGATTTCAAAATATTGAAAAGGCACACAAAAGAGATCATGAATTATCTTGATCATAAGTATCTCAATGATCTGGAGGCGTTTAAAGGGGTTAGCCCTTCATCAGAGCATATTTCCAGGTTCATTCATGAACGTCTGACTGAGAGTTTGGCCTCTTACGATGTTAGTTTAGAAAAAGTTACTGTTTGGGAATCGGATAATGCCTACGCCACTTATACCCAGAGCTGATCTGATTGAAATTTTCTCCTCAATTCAGGGGGAGGGGGTTTTGGTCGGTTGCAGGCAGATATTTATACGTTTTCCAGGCTGTAATTTAAATTGTCGCTACTGCGACACGGATTTCATAAAAACTGACAGCTGCCAGATCGAAAGCAGTCCCGGCTCTGGTAAGCTAATCTCTTTCGAAAACCCTGTAGCTTTTGTCAATGTGAAAAATTTACTTGCAGAATGGGTTTCTGAGTTGCCTTCATCTCACCACTCCATCAGTATAACTGGTGGGGAGCCTCTACTCCATGGTCAACTTCTGTTGTCCTGGTTGCCCGAACTTAGAAAAATACTTCCTGTCTATCTTGAAACCAATGGGACACTTCCTGATCAGCTCGAGCCGTTGATCCAGCATCTCGACTGGGTTTCAATGGATATTAAGCTCCATTCCCAAACTGGCCTCAGGACTGAATGGGAAACCCATCGTCAATTCCTGGAGATTGCCAATCAGACAGACTGTTATGTCAAGCTGGTTGTCGGGGATAAGACCCCCGATTTGGAACTACAGTTGGCAGCAGATCTTGTCTCAACAGTTTCAAAACGTATTCCGATAGTTTTGCAGCCGGTGACAGTGGATGGGCAGATTAAAATATCTACAAATAAAATATTGCAGATGCAGGCGCTTATTGCAGATACGCATTCGGATGTGCGAGTGATTCCACAAACCCATAGATTTATGGGTGTTCTGTAGATATTCTTGAACTGTTACTTTAATTTTTGCTGGCAAATTTCTTGATTAATTCTTCCATGACCAAGGGCGGCACAAACTTGCTGATATCACCACCGAGTCGCCCGACTTCCTTAACTATTGATGAGCTGAGATAGGCAAACTTGGGTGAAGTCATCATGAACAATGTTTCAACCTGTTGGCAGACCGTGTGATTCATTTGCGCCAGTTGGAATTCGAATTCAAAGTCAGTGACCGCTCGCAAACCCCGTAAAATGACCCTTGCTTTTTTTTCAACGACATAGTTAACCAGCAGACCGTCAAAGGTTTCTACTTTGAGGCGAGGATTGTCTGCTGTTAACTTTGTTAGAATTTCAACCCTTTCAGAGACCGTAAATAAGCTTTTTTTATCAAAATTGTTGGCAACAGCGATGGTCACGGTATCAAAGATTTCTAATCCACGTTGGACAATATCCATATGTCCATGGGTGAAAGGGTCAAATGATCCAGGATAAATAGCGATATGACGGTTCATGGTTGTCCTTAAGTTATAAGCAAAGTAGGTGAATTCTGGTTGAGCCGTAGGTTCTTTCGTTAATTAATTTAAAGGATTCAAAAGCGCTCAATGTCTCTTTACTGGAGGATTCGGCGCAGATTATTCCATTTTCTGCAAGGAGATTCAAGTGCTCTATCTTTTCGACCGTTACTGCGAGTAGATTTTGGTTGTAGGGGGGGTCTAGAAGGATTAGGTCAAAAGGGGCAACAACCGTCAACTGTGGTAGTGCCGTAAAGACATCTTGTTTCATGACTCTAACTCTTGATTCAAAGCGGCAACGTTTAATGTTCTCCGCCATAACTTCTGATGCTGTTTGTCCAGAGTCCACCATGATTGCACTTGATGCCCCTCGGCTTAATGCTTCAAGCGATTGTGCTCCACTCCCAGCAAATAATTCCAGCACATTTAAGCCGTTGAAAGACCCTAATTTGCTTGTTAAAATGCTGAAAATTGCCTCACGAACACGATCCGGCGTCGGTCGGATATCTTTTCCTGAAAACTCTGTAAGCTGTCTTCCACGGGCACTTCCACTGATGATACGCATTTATCTGGGACTCTCGATATCGTCCATGAAATTATCAACGGTTGTTAATAATTCAAGGGGTAGGGGGTGATCAATTTTACACGCAAGCCCAACGATACGCTCCAGCTTGACATCACTGATATCCCGAGTCTCAAGATCGGGGCGACGATCAGCTGAGTGGCTTGGGACGAGCGAAATCCCCAGACCAGCAGCAACTAAATCCAAAGCATATTCCTCATTACTGAGGGTGGCCTTGGTGTTTATTCTAATCCCTTGATCCTGAATGGCAAAGTGCCATGAATCAAGAGCATCACAAAAAGTTCGACTGATAAAAGGGAGGTTGTCTATCTGTTTCAGTCGAATTGATTCGTAAACAGTTAAAGGATGCTCTTTTGGTAGAGCCAAAACATATTTATCCCGCCAGAGTTTATGGAAGGTTTCATTGGGCAGCACCATTGTACTGGAAATGATTCTCGCGTCTGCCTCTTCATTCCAGTCAGCAATACTGAGATCCAACCCTTTTATTGTGTCCAGAAGTTTTTTGATAATCTGACTGATGCGCTCACCTGATACGAAAGGCATAATAGCGATCTTGAGAGGTACCCACGCTGTCTGTTCTTGAAATAAATCTTGTATTTTCTGAATATCGTTGAGGACTTTTTGCGCATATGGAAAAAGAGCATTGGCTGCTTGGGTAGGGCTGACTCCCTTAGAATGGCGTATGAATAGTTGCCTCTTAAGGTCTTTTTCTAATTGTAGCATCGCTGTAGAAATAGAGGGCTGAGCAACAAAGCACCTTTTTGCTGCACCGCTCAAGCTTAATTCTTCATAGACTGAAATAAAATAACGTAGGGTCCTGAGATCCATTCAGCATCCTATTATATATCTTTGCCGCAAAATGTTGCTGTGATTGAAATTCATCAATTCAGGAAAACTACTTGAAACTAACATGTCCAGAAACAAACAACCAACATTGAAACACGATTTTTTATCATTCCATTGCCATGGGAAAAATTACAAATCTTAACAATATAAACCATATATTATACTTCATTTTTGCGGCCATAGTTTATACCTTGACCATGCAAAGTTATACAGTATTATCTTTTTATGGTTATTTCTTCTAATGTACCTTTTATTGGTTGTTTATTGGAATTTCAAACTTTTTTAACCTCATATGTTGATCAAAGACTAAAGGAATAAACAATGGACTTTTTAGAGGAACTCGGAATTCAAGAGAAAAACTTTGGGGCTTCTACCGGAACGCAATGGAACGACACAACTGACCAGGGTGAATTGAAAATAGTGTCTCCTGTTGATGGAAAGCATATTGCCAGTGTCTATCTTGCTTCAGAGAAAGACTATGACGAGATTGTTGCCAAAGCGGAGGCTGCTTTCAAACAGTGGCGCATGGTTCCTGCCCCGAAGCGGGGTGAAATTGTTCGTCAAGTTGGTCTGCAACTGCGCAAATATAAAGATGCTCTTGGTACCCTTGTGTCCTATGAAATGGGTAAATCGCTCCAGGAAGGCAAAGGCGAAGTTCAGGAGATGATCGATATCTGTGATCTTGCTGTCGGCCAGTCTCGCCAACTTTATGGCAATACCATGACCTCTGAACGTGAACATCACCGCATGTATGACCAGTACCACCCCTTAGGTGTTATTGGTATCATCAGTGCGTTTAACTTCCCCGTTGCGGTATGGTCATGGAACGCCATGATCGCTACTGTTTGCGGCAACACTAATCTTTGGAAACCTTCATCAAAAGTTCCTTTGACCGCTATTGCGGTTCAGAACATCCTCGCTGAGGTGATTAAAGCCAATGACCTTCCAGAAGGGCTGTTTAATCTTGTTATTGGGCGGGGTTCTTCTGTTGGTGAAAGACTTCTCAATGACAAAAGAATTCCCTTGATTTCAATTACCGGTTCAACTGAAGTTGGTCGCCATGGTGCAGAGATCATTGCTAAACGTTTTGGTAAAGCGATTCTCGAATTGGGTGGTAATAATGCCATTATCCTGACCCCTGATGCTGATCTGAAAATGGCTCTGCCCGCAATCGTATTCGGAGCTGTTGGTACTGCCGGACAGCGCTGTACTTCGACCAGGAGACTTATTATTCACGAGTCAATCTATGACAAGGTTAAAGACGTAATTATTAAAGCGTATAGTGGCCTAAAAATTGGTGATCCTCTGGACGAAAGCAATCATGTTGGCCCTTTGATCGACACCATCGCTGTAGAGGAATTCAAAAGAGCACTGGTTCGTGCCGAAGAAGAAGGTGGCAAAATTATTCATGGTGGTGAAGTTCTGAAAGGCGTAGGTTATGAATCCGGCTGTTATGTGAATCCGGCCGTGGTTGAAGCTGAAAACAGTTATGATATCGTCCAGGAAGAAACCTTTGCTCCCATTCTCTACCTGATTAGATATCAGGGAGATGTCGAGAATGCTATTGAGCTCCATAATGGAGTTGTTCAAGGACTGTCTTCCGCAATTTTTACCCAGAATTTGTTGGAAGCTGAAGAGTTCCTCTCCGCAGCTGGTTCCGATTGTGGTATTGCCAATGTTAATATTGGCACATCTGGTGCCGAGATTGGAGGTGCTTTTGGTGGAGAGAAAGAGACTGGTGGCGGCCGTGAATCTGGATCTGATGCTTGGAAAGCTTATATGCGTCGCCAGACCAATACAATAAATTATGGCAGAACTCTCCCTTTGGCGCAGGGTATCAAGTTTGATATCTAGTTTAAGAACCAGATCTTTTTCGTTTGTCTGATTGCTGATGAATTCTTTTTCTAGAGAGTGGTAAGATGACTGACGACCGGCCCAACTGGTTCTTCAGCACAATTTTAATGCATGGATGGTTGTTTTCGCCGTCATGATGCATATTTTTTAATCAGGCTTCGCTGTTGAGTGTAGCCTTAAGCAGAGGAGGTATAATATGAAAAGATTTATTTTTCTTATGCTGTTGCTGGTTGTTTTTACTGTGCCAGCGGCTATGGCATCCACCCCTAAAGACACCTTGGTCATGGCCTTCAGTATCGATGATATGATCACTCTCGATCCGGCTGAAATTTTTGAGTTCACCGGTGCTGAATATGCTGCCAATACCTATGACAGACTTATAGGTTATGATGTTGATGATGTCAGTAAAATTTATGGGACTGTCGCTGAGAATTGGACTATTTCTCCTGATGGTAAAACCTATGTTTTTAATATTCGAAAAGGGATCACTTTTGCTTCAGGAAATAAACTGACAGCAGATGATGTCGTGTTTTCTTTGCAACGAGTGATTAAGTTGGATAAATCCCCAGCATTCATCCTTAGTCAATTCGGTTTTACTCCAGAGAATGTGGCCGATAAAATTTCCAAGGTTGATGACTATACCGTCAAGATTGTTGTAGATAAAGCTTATGCACCAACCTTTTTTCTCTACTGCATGACTTCAACAGTGGGCTCCGTGGTTGATAAAAAAGAGGTCTTGGCTCATGAAAAAGGCGGTGATTTTGGGTATGCCTGGCTGAAGACGAATTATGCGGGTTCTGGACCTTATAAGTTGAAAGTGTGGAAAGCTTCTGAATCTTTAATTCTGGACCGTAATGATAGTTACTGGGGGGATAAAGCCAAGCTTAAGCGGGTTTTTATCCGTCATATCTCCGAATCTTCTACCCAGCGTTTGCTTCTTGAAAAAGGTGATGTTGATATTGCCAGAAATCTGGGCCCTGATGATATTAAGGGTCTTGCAGGGAATAAGGATATTGTCGTTCGTAAAAAAGCCAAGGGCGCTGTCTGGTATCTGGGCCTGAACCAGAAAAACCAGTATTTGCAAATCCCGCAAGTGCGTCAGGCTCTGAAATATCTGATTGACTATAAAGGGATGGAGTCAACCATTCTTAATGGCAAAGCCACTATTCATCAGGCTTTTTTGCCTAAAGGTTTTCTTGGAGCTTTAGAAGATACACCTTTTTCTCTCAATGTTGCCAAAGCGAAAGCCTTGCTAAAAGAAGTGGGTCTGGAAAAAGGTTTCACTCTTACTATGGATACTCGCAACACTGAGCCGACGACTTCAATGGCGATTGCTATCCAGGGAACATTTGCCCAGGCAGGAATCAAACTGGAAATTATCCCTGGCGAAGGCAAGCAAACTTTGACCAAGTACCGCGCTAGAAACCACGATATTTATATTGGCCGTTGGGGACCTGACTATATGGACCCACATACCAATGCTGATACGTTTGCACGGAATCCCGACAACTCAGATGATGCTAAATCAAAGCCTTTAGCGTGGAGAAATGCTTGGGCAATTCCAGAGATGACTAAAAAAGCCGATGCTGCTGTGCTTGAAAGAGATACCGCCAAACGCGCTCAGATGTATCTTGAATTACAGAAAGAACACCAGCAGGTTTCTCCGTTTGTTATCATGTTCCAGGATATTGAAATTTTCTCCAAACGGGCCAATGTTAAAGGTTTTATTCTTGGACCAAGTTTTGACAGCAACTTTTATCAGTACACAACCAAGTAAAGAGATTGGTTATTAGTCGGGCAGCTGCTTTTCAGAGCAGCTGCCAACCCAATATCATTATATTTCCCACAGTAATTCCCGGTCAGGTTTGTCTTGAATGACTCAAGTTTTTACAAAAAAAGGGGCTAGAAAAGTCACTATTCAGATCATGCGACTTTTTGCAATGGTTGGAATTACTTTTTTAGGCCTTTTGCTCATTACTTTTCTTATTGGACGGGTTGTCCCCATTGATCCAGTTCTGGCAGTCGTTGGAGATAAAGCTTCGCATGAGGTTTACGAACGAGCGCGGATCGAAATGGGGCTTCACCTGCCTCTATGGCAACAATTCTTCATTTATATGAAAAGCGTTTTGACTGGAGATCTCGGAATTTCTGTTCTCACTGCTAGACCCGTTTTAGATGATATTTTCCGTGTATTTCCAGCAACCATGGAACTTGCTTTTCTGGCAACACTCATTGGCGTTCTGATCGGCATTCCTTTAGGGGTTTTCTCTGCTGTTAAACGGGGTGGTCTTTTGGATCATATAGCTCGTGTTGTTGGTCTTCTCGGTTATTCTCTTCCCATATTCTGGTTGGCCCTTTTGGCTCTCATGGTGTTTTATGCCAAGTTTGATTTGCTTCCCGGACCTGGCCGTCTTGATGTGTTCTATGAAGATATTATCGAACCTGTAACGGGTTTTATGCTCATTGATTGTATCCTTGCCAAGGATTGGGAAATCTTCAGGAACGCTCTCAGTCATCTCATTATGCCGGCAACGTTGTTGGGGTATTACAGTATGGCTTATATCTCCAGAATGACCCGCTCATTTATGATTGAGCAGTTACGTCAGGAATATATCCTCACTGCCCGGGTTAAAGGGGTCGCAGAGTGGAAAGTTATCTGGAGTCATGCCCTTGGAAACTGCGCTATCCCTTTGATTACTGTTGTTGCTCTGAGTTTTGGGACACTGCTTGAGGGTTCCGTCCTGACAGAAACTGTTTTTGCGTGGCCAGGACTTGGGCTTTACCTGACGAATTCGTTGCTTAATGCTGACATGAATTCAGTTCTTGGCAGCACTATTGTTGTTGGTTCTATTTTTCTTGGAGTGAACCTTTTTTCTGATTTGCTTTATAAAGTCCTGGACCCGAGGGCGCGCTGATGATTGATCATTCGTCTTCAATAAAGAGAGCTAGACAGTGGCTGTTAGCCGATTCACCAGCGTCTGCTTTACAGGCAAATGCTGGTCGCATTTATTTAGTTCTGCTTGAGTTTCTGAAGAATCGTTTGGCAGTCCTTGGATTATTAATTATCGTAGCTCTCGGCCTGACGGCCTTATTTGCCCCTTATATTGCCCCTTTTGACCCCATTATGACGAACTTGAGTCAGCGTCTTCAGCCCTTTTCGGCACAACATATTTTTGGTACGGACGAGTTTGGCCGCGACATTTTCAGCCGTGTCGTCTGGGGTTCTCGGCTAACCTTGTACGTGATTGTTCTGGTGGCAATCATTGCTGCACCAATAGGGATTATCGTCGGCACCGTATCCGGTTATTTTGGTGGATTTATTGATACAGTGTTGATGCGGATTACCGATATTTTTCTCGCTTTTCCAAAACTTATTCTGGCACTGGCTTTTGTTGCTGCACTGGGACCAGGGATAGAAAATGCCATTATCGCTATCGCAATAACATCGTGGCCCCCTTATGCCAGAATTGCCAGGGGGGAAACCATTACCATCAGGAACTCCAATTTTATCCGTGCTATCCAACTTCAAGGGGCCGGATCTCTCCGCATTATAACCGGACATATCATGCCGCTTTGCCTGTCCTCATTGATTGTCCGGGTGACTCTGGATATGGCAGGTATTATTCTGACAGCAGCTGGCCTTGGATTTCTTGGTCTTGGAGCACAACCTCCATCACCCGAGTGGGGAGCAATGACATCGAGTGGTCGTGCTTTTATCCTTGACCATTGGTGGATCATTACCATGCCGGGAACAGCAATATTTATTGTCAGCCTGGCTTTCAATCTTCTTGGTGATGGTTTGCGTGAAGTTCTTGATCCAAAAAGTGATGCTTGAAAGGTTTTTTACATGCCAGCACACGATAATTTGCTAGAAGTCAAAAATCTCAATATTTCATTCCCGTCCGCTAAGGGAACAGTTCAGGCAGTAAAAAATATCAGTTTTTCCCTTGGAAAAGAGAAAATAGGTATTGTTGGGGAATCAGGATCGGGGAAGTCTGTCACCGGGCGCGCTGTATTACGTTTATTGCCGCCGTATACCCAAGTTTCTGCAGATAAGATAACCTTTAAGGGACAGAACCTGCTTGGGTTTAGTGAAAGAGAAATGCGTCGGATCAGGGGCCGGGAAATCGCTATGGTCATGCAGGATCCAAAGTATTCTCTGAATCCGGTTCGAACTGTGGGTGAGCAAGTCAGCGAGGCTTATATTGTCCACTGTAACGCAACAAGGCGTGAAGCCCGTAAGCAGACATTGAAGATGTTGGAAGCTGTCAGAATTAGGAACCCTGAGCAGGTGTATCGTTTGTACCCTCATGAGGTTTCAGGTGGTATGGGACAACGGATTATGATTGCGATGATGCTGATTCCTGATCCAAGTTTGTTAATTGGTGATGAACCAACTTCAGCTTTGGATGTCACGGTTCAACTGCAGGTATTGGCTATACTCGATGATCTGGTGAGTGAGCGTGGCATGGGGTTGATTTTTATTTCTCATGATCTTGAATTGGTTTCATCATTTTGCGATCGCGTTATTATTATGTATGGCGGACGCATCATGGAGGTTATTGATGCCGCCAATCTGCATAATTCTACCCATCCCTATACCCGTGGGCTGATAAATTGTTTGCCAAAAATCGAGGGTGGCAAACAGCGGCTTGCATCTTTGGTACGAGATGCTTCCTGGCTGGATGCCGATTTCTCTGCTGCGACAACTGGATAACTCTGAAGATGTTGAATATCGAAAATCTCAATATGATCTTTGGCCACGGTGTAGAAAAAAACCATGCCGTTCGGGCTGTCTCTTTCAAGGTTGCAAAAGGGGAGAGTTTTGGCCTGGTGGGCGAATCAGGCTCCGGAAAGTCGACGGTTTTAAATTGCATTTCTGGTTTGTTGAATCGTTGGCAGGGAACGATTGAGGTTGATGGTCATCAGCTTAAACAGAAAAGAGACCTGGCTTTTTACCGCAAGGTTCAGTTGGTTTTTCAGGATCCTTATGGCTCATTGCATCCACGACATACGGTCGATAGAACTCTCAAAGAGCCTCTTGCTATTCACGGATTTAAAGATGTCAACAAGAGGGTCGAACAAGCTCTCAAGGACGTTGGGCTTGGTCCGGAGTTCAGATTTCGTTATCCCCATCAGCTTTCTGGTGGTCAACGCCAGCGTGTTGCAGTGGCTCGGGCGCTGATTCTGGAGCCGGAAATTATTTTACTTGATGAACCTACCTCCGCTTTGGATGTTTCCATTCAGGCTGAAGTGTTAAATTTGTTGCAGGATATTCGTGCTGAGCGCAATCTAACCTATATTATGGTCAGTCACGATTTGGCGGTTGTTTCTTATATGTGCGATAACATTGCGGTTATGAATCGTGGTGCTGTTGTCGAGATGATCAGTGCGGGACAGCTTAAAAGTGGTGATTTTCAAGAGCTCTACACGAAGCAACTTTTCACTGCCAGCAAAGGTTATGATCGGACAGCTATTGACCTATTTGAAGATTTCTAGCTGTTTTTAAATATTTATCCTGAAACTGACATAATCTCTTCAGGTTACGAGTAGAAAGAAGATCTATAATGACAGTCAATGCCTGCGTTAACGTGAGTGTGAGTCATCATTATCGTGACCCTTCAAGTGCGAGTGAGGTTGTTACTCAAGGGCTACTGGGTGAGCGGCTTGAGGTTCTCGAAAAAACTTCCACCCATATCCATGTCCGCCAGGAGGATGGATATCAGAGTTGGGTCCCGGAAGATCTTGTAACGCTTGAGCCGGAACAACAAGGGGAAAATATTCTTGTTCGCAGCCATTTTACACGCATCTACGAGCTACCGGATCCCCAATCTACACCTCTCAGGGAGGCTGTCATTGGTTGTACTTTGAGTGCTATTGATGAACAAGGAGAATGGTTTCGGATTGCGCTTCCAGACGGAACCCCTGGATGGGCTGAGAAATGTCACTTCGGATCTTTTCCAGGCGCAACAGTTGAGAATATCCTCGATCTGGCGCGTGAATTTCTTGGATATTCATATTTATGGGGTGGACGAACGCCTAAAGGGTTTGATTGCTCCGGGTTCGTACAGACTGTTTTTAGATTACATGGGGTGTCTTTGCCACGCGACTCATGGCAACAGCAACAGCAAAATTTGTTGTCAACAAATCATCTTGATGCTCGTCCTGGGGATCTGCTTTTTTTCAGCTCTATACCAGGCAAAGTGACTCATGTAGCCATTTCCCTTGGCGATCAACAATATATCCATGCGAGTGGCTGGGTTCGACTGGATAGTTTTAGAGAAACAGACTCTATTTTTACCCAACAGCGACTGAGTAAGTTCATTTCGGTTAATCGCTTTCTTAAGCCTGAATCGGTGGATAGGCAGTAGAAATGAAATGTATGAAGCCTGTTGTGAATTAAGATTTTTAAAATTCAGGATTCAATAAAAGGTTGAAGATGAAAATTACTGACATTATCCACAAGACGGTAACTATCCCTCTGCTTGTTCCATTTAAGACCGCACTCCGCACCGTTAAGCAGATAGAAAATGTTCTGGTAACGGTAACGACTGATGCCGATCATTGTGGTTATGGTGGTGCAGCGCCAACTGCAGTGATCACTGGTGATACTCTGGCTTCAATACGCGGCGGCATTGAACATATCCGTGATCATATCATTGGTATGGAAATCGAAGCTGCAGAAGATTTGTTTCAGAAACTCAATAACTGCCTGGTTGGGAACACGTCGGCCAAAGCGGCAGTCGATATGGCGATCTATGACCTGCTAGCCAAGTCTCAAGGAGTTCCTCTCTATCGTTTTCTTGGTGGCGCAGGACGTTCGCTTCTCACCGATATAACGATCAGCCTCGATACCCCAGAAAAAATGGCTGCTGATAGTAAAAAACGATTTGCGAGCGGCTTCAATATCTTGAAAATTAAAGTTGGTAACAACCCAGCGCTTGATATTGAACGTCTGCAAGCTATACATGATGAGGTCGGAAGTCAGGTTGAAATTCGTATTGATGCCAATCAAGGTTGGAGCCCCAAGCAGGGGGTGCAGGTTGGCAAAGAATTAGCGGCCAGAGGAATTAATATTGAACTGATGGAACAGCCCGTAGCTGCATGTGATTTTGCTGGAATTCGTTATGTACGTGAACATCTTTCAGCCCCTGTTGTGGCTGATGAAAGTGTTTTTTCGCCCCGAGACGCTTTGGAATTGATCCAAATGGGGGCAGTCGATGGTATCAATATTAAGCTGATGAAATGTGGTGGTATCTATAACGCCATAAGAATTGCAGCTATCGCTGAAGCTGCCGGAATCCCCTGCATGGTTGGTTCGATGATGGAGTCACATCTTAGTGTCGGGGCTGCTGCCCATTTTGCGGCCAGTCGATCAATCGTTACCCGCTTTGATCTTGATGCGCCACTTTTTTGCAGTGATAACCCGGTTGTTGGAGGAATATTCTACCAGGGAGCCAATGTCTGTTTTACAAGTACTCCAGGGTTGGGCGTCGAAGCGCTGAATCACTGACAACATTCTTCAGATTTTCATAAAGGATTGATGTTTTGGACAAAAAAATGCTTGAGCAGGTTGCGGACATTCACAAACGCGCTTTCACTGTTGATGCTCATTTTGATCTGACTTATGAAGTTGCAAATCTCAGGGAGCGGGGCGGGAAAAAAATAATTGAACAGAATTATTTGCCTCAATTCAAATCTGGGGGATTTGATTTAATTGTTTCCGCCATCTTCATCGATGATTTCTTTCTGCCGGAAATGGGTTTGCGCAGAGCGTTGGATCAGATCAGTTATCTTCATGCTGAGATGGATGAATCGCCAGGGCTGTTCTGCCTCTGTAGGACGGCATCTGAAGCGCATGCAGCAAGGTCGGCGGGGCAAACAGCTATCTTCTTGTCATTAGAAGGTGCAGAACCCCTGCAGAATGATGTTCAGTTACTGCGGATTTTTTATGAACTTGGCGTCCGTGGTCTTGGCCTGGTCTGGAGTCGGCGCAATTATGTTGCTGATGGCGCCTTTTTTAGCCCAACGCGTGAGGGCCGCAAGGGGGGATTAACATCTTTTGGAATTGAGCTGATTGAACAGGCGGAAGCTCTGGGGATGTTTATTGATGTCAGCCACATGAACGATGAAGGATTCTGGGATGTCATTGATGTGGCGACCAAGCCCATTATTGCCTCACATTCAAATTGTCGATCATTGGCCACGACAATGCGTAATCTGACTGATGATCAAATCAGAGCGATAGCACAGAATAATGGTGTTATTGGTATGAATTCAGTCGATGTATTTATTCGTGACCCTGGTATAGATACTCATGTCACTGATTTTGTTGACCATGTAGACCATATCGTCAGCACAGTAGGGATTAATCATGTTGGCCTTGGTTTTGACCTTTGTGACAGTTTTCAGGGTTTTCTTCAATTTACAGAATCATTGCAGACACAAGATGTCATTAAAACTCATGCAGGACTTGGTGATTTTACCGCTGAGTTGATAAAACGTGGCTATGCAGATGAAGATATTATCGCTATTCTCGGTGGTAATTTTATGCGAGTTTATAAAGAGATTTTGGATTAGCTTTTAGAGTTGACGAAAATTAATCTTCCCTTGCTTAATTTTAAGATCTAGCCATTTCTTTAACCAAACCTTAAAAAAACTTCTGGTGACAGGGGTTAAAAGACAGAAACCAAAGAGATCAGTACAAAATCCCGGTGTCAGTAGTAACAGCCCCCCAGCTAAAATCATTGCCCCATCCATCATCTCTTCTGCAGGAATGCGTCCCTGATTTAAGTCCGTTTGGATCCGATTGATTAGAATAAATCCCTGGCTCCTTGCCAAAAATGCTCCAGCAATCCCTGTTAAAAAAATCATTGTAACTGTAGCTCCAAAACCTATTTGGCGACCTGCTTCGATTAATACATATAACTCAATTATTGGCACCAAAGTGAAAACAATTAAGAGCTTTATAAACATCTATTGATCCTTTCATAAGAAGTGGCAAATTATTTTTAAGAGCTATGTGGTATTTCCATGATAGAATCGCCACTTGTATGTAACTATCTGATAATAAAAGAAATTTAAACTGTCTAAAAAATAGGCAAGTTGTTGCCTGGGGCTGATTTTGCTGTGCCATTGTTGTTTTCAACAATGTTATCTACAGCTTTTCCACAGTTGCCGTGGATGGATCGTAAAACCCATTATTTTTCACATGCTTTGCAATTGTTGACTTAAATAGCACCCTTTTTAAAATCTATTTCTGTCATCACTTGAATGGTTTTTTTGCGTAACAAATCTTCTGCATCGCATTTAAGTGAATTCGCTAGTTGGACAGTATCAAAAAAAATGTCTCCAAAGGTTTCCTCGATTTGTTGCTGGTTCAAGGGTGTTTGTTCTGTCAGACTCTTGAGGGTTGAAAATTCACTTAGGATTTTATGGACCTGGGTCTCTGGGCTGACTTTTTCCATTTTAGCGCTCACTTTTGTCGCTTTTTTCAGAGCGGGGAGATTGGTCGGAATACGATCAGCTAACTTGTTGCCTTGACCTTTTGATCTGCGTTCCTGCTTTTTTATTTCATTCCAACGCTCTGCATGATTCTCAGCATTGTCACCCGCGAAGACGTGTGGATGACGGCGAATCATTTTCTTGCTGATGGAGAGTGCAACATCAGCTAGTCCAAATATATTTTGTTCGCTGTAGATTTGAGTTATAAAAATGATTTGCAGGAGTAAATCACCAAGCTCATCACGAATCTCGGTCACATCTTTACTATCGATAGCTTCAATTAATTCGTAGGCTTCTTCCAGTATGTAGGGTTTTAAGGATTCTGGTGTTTGCTCTCGATCCCAGGGGCAACCATCAGGTGATCGCAGGGTTGCCATGATTTCTGTTAATTTGAGGATTTCTGCAGCAGTGTTTTTGTCTGCCAAAATTTTCTCCTTTTGAGATCACTCATGTACGGATGAGATTTATTTTTTATGGTTTAATAGGGACAACTGCTTCTGGGATGTAATTAATTATCAGTTATGAGAGAAAATAAAAAAACTTGCAAATCAGGGGTGAATGGGCTAGAAAATGCGCCATTCTTGGTAGTTGAAAAGCATCCTTTTGACTTGACATGTTTTTGCCTCACTCTATACTGTGTCTTTTGCCTTGGTGGTGACTGTGCAGCTTGAATTGAAAGATATCAAAGGGGGAGAACTTGAGCAAGAGTACTCTTGCTCTTTGGCTGATTTTCCCGAATTGAATCTGTTTGCAGAAGATGGGGGCCCAAGGTTCAGTGAGCCCTTGGTCTTTAATCTGCGTTTGCAGAAGACGGGTAAATTTGTAGAGGTTGACGGCCATTTAGATGCGGTTGTTGGTTTGACCTGTGGTCGCTGTTTACAGGATTTTGAGCAATCTTTATCTGAATCTTTTTCAGTTACATTCGTCCCCCAGCGTGAAGATAGTGAAACGGATGAAGAAAGAGAACTGGATGCGGATGAGCTTGGACTTGTTTCCTATGTTGACGAGACATTAGAACTACGTGATACGTTGCAGGAACAGCTGCTTATGTCGGTTCCAATTAGCCCTCTATGTAAGCAGGCTTGCAAAGGTCTTTGTCCTGAATGCGGTGCAAACCTCAATCTTGAAGGCTGTAATTGTACCAGAAAGCCATTTAATAATAAATTTACGGCATTGGCCGGCATGGAATTTAAAAAGTCCTGATTTTGTATGTCAGGCATTCATTTAACAATCATTAAGTCGTGAACAAAATTATTTGTTGACTTGCAAGGAGAATGTAAATGGCAGTTCCAAAGAAAAAAACTTCCAAATCAAAAAAGAATATGCGCCGCTCACATGACGCAATCACAGCACCAGGGATGTCTGTGTGTCCACAATGTCAAGAACCCAAGTTGCCACACCGAGTATGCCCGCATTGCGGAACTTATAAGGGCAAAGAAATTATAAGCAGCGACGAAGTCTGATCTGGTTTGTAGAAAGATTATGACTGTCAAGATTGCTGTAGATGCTATGGGTGGGGACAATTCCCCAGCCGCTGAAGTTGCAGGTGCTGTTGCTGCATGCCGGGAGTGGGGCTGTCAGGTTGTTCTTGTCGGTGATACCGCAAGGATTCAGGCTGAGCTTGATAAGCATCAAACCAGTGATCTGAGCCTTGATATCCATCATGCGAGTGAAGTTGTTGGTATGCATGATTCCCCTTCAGATGCGCTTCGAAAGAAAAAAGATTCGTCAATTCGGGTTGCTTTTGATCTTGTTAAGCAAGGTGTTGCATCGGCAGTTGTTAGTGCAGGTAATTCTGGTGCCATTATGGCGTGTGGCATGTTTGTTCTTGGCCGTGTGAGTGGAATTGAACGTCCAGCTATTGGTACTTTCCTGCCTAACCTTAATGATCAGACGATGGTTCTTGATATGGGAGCCAATGTTGATTGTAAGGCATCCCATCTCTATCAATTTGCCATAATGGGCAGTCTGTATGTTGAAAATCTGCTTGGTAAGCCAAATCCGCGAGTTGGTTTACTTTCCAATGGTGAAGAAGAAAAAAAAGGGAATGATCTAACCCGAGGGACACATCAATTATTAAAAGCATCATCACTGAATTATTTAGGTTATGTGGAAGGTGGTGATGTTTACAATGGTGCTGTCGATGTTGTTGTCTGCGATGGCTTCGTTGGCAATGTTCTTCTCAAGGTTTCTGAAGGATTAGCTGTTGCTATCGGTACGATGTTAAAGCAGGAAATTGAAGGTCGTTTCTGGGCGAAGCTGGGCTATTTTTTTAGTCGCCAAGCTTTTTCTGCTTTTAAAAAGAGGATAAATCCTGCGGAATATGGCGGTGCTCCATTGCTAGGAATCTCTGGCGTTGGTGTCGTCTGTCATGGTAGCTCGGACCCGGTAGCGATCAGTATTGCTATTCGCCAGGCGGGTGAATATGCAAAAATTCGTTTCGAAGAAAAGCTAGCAACTTTGCTCTAGTTATCAAAATTTAGGGTGCTTGAACCTTAAATAGAGGAGTTTACTGTCAATGAAATCAAGGATTATCGGTACAGGTTCATATCTCCCTGAGCACATTCGAACAAACCATGACCTCGAAAAAATGGTTGATACCAGTCATGATTGGATTGTTGCCAGAACAGGGATTGAAGAGCGTCGCATTGCTGCTGAAGATGAATGTACTTCCAGTATGGCAACGATTGCTGCACAGCGCGCCATGGACATGGCCGGAGTTGCTGCTGAAGATATCGACTTGATTGTCATGGGAACAATTACAGGTGACTATCCCTGGCCAGCGACAGCCTGTGTTGTTCAGGCCAATCTCGGTGCTAAAAATGCCTACGCTTATGATGTTTCAGCTGCTTGCAGTGGATTCCTCTATGCCCTGTCAAGTGCAAATGATTTCCTGATGTCAGGACGAGGCAAGAGGGCTCTGGTTATCGGTGCTGAAACTTTGAGCCGTTCTGTTGACTGGACTGACAGGAATACCTGTATTTTGTTTGGCGATGGCGCTGGTGCGGTTTTACTTGAAGCTCAAGATAGTGAATCTGGTGTTTTGTCATGCCATCTCCATTCTGACGGAAACTATCTGGAGCTCCTTTATCAGCCCGGGTTTGGTGCAAAGATTCCAGCTTCGGTTGAGGGTTTTGAACAAAAGCTTGGCTTTTTAAAAATGCAGGGGAATGAGGTTTTCAAAGTTGCAGTCCGTTCGTTGACTGAGGTTTCAAAAGAAGCTTTAGCAGCTAATAATTACACCAGTGCAGATGTTGCTCAGTTTATTCCACACCAGGCTAATCTTCGGATTCTTGAAGCAACAACGAAGCGGCTGGGTTTGACCAGTGAGCAGAGTTTTATCAACGTCCATAAATATGGTAATACTTCTGGCGCAACAATTCCAATAGCTATTGACGAAGCTTATCATCAAGGTTTGTTAAAGGAGGGTGATTTGATTCTGTCAGCCGCTTTTGGTGGCGGTTTTACCTGGGGGTCGGCGCTGATTCGCTGGTAATAATTTGTTTTGAGCAGTCAGGAAGATGGTATCTTGTGTGAGACCTTCTTCCGTTTTACAGCAGGTCTAATCTTTCAACGTTTGAGATTGATGAGCTGATTGAATAAGGAACGTGAATAATATGGATGCATTTGTTTTTCCAGGTCAGGGATCTCAGTACCAGGGGATGGGTAAGGATCTCTCGGAAAATTTCAATGTTGCCAAGTTGGTTTTTGAGGAAGCTAATGATACTCTTGACTTTGATCTCAAAGGACTTTGTTTCACCGGTAGCGAAGAAGACCTAAAGCTCACCGCAAATACGCAACCAGCAATCTTGACGACCAGTATCGCCGCTCTTCGTGTCCTTCAGCAAGAAACAGATCTTTCACCCTCTTTTGTTGCCGGCCATTCTCTTGGGGAGTACTCTGCATTGGTTGCTTCTGGTGCTTTGACTTTTGCTGATGCGGTAAAGATTGTCCGTAAGCGGGGCACATACATGCAGGAGGCTGTTCCGTTTGGTGTCGGCTCAATGGCGGCCATTTTGGGTATTGAAGGGGAAGAGCTCATTCAGCTCTGTAAAGATGCTTCTGCGGGAGAAGTTGTTGCTCCTGCAAATTTTAATAGCCCTGGACAGGTTGTGATTGCCGGACACACAACTGCTGTTGAACGGGCAATTGTTCTGGCAAAAGAGCGTGGTGCTAAACGCGCTCTTTTACTGCCAGTCAGTGCCCCTTTTCATTCGACATTGATGGCTCCGGCAGCTGAACGTTTACGCCCTGAGCTCAATTCGGTTGTCGTTTCCTTTTTAACTTGTCCGGTTGTGAGTAATGTTGATGCGCTTCCAAATCAGGATGAAACAAAAGTTGTAGACCTACTGGTTGAGCAGGTTTGTGCACCGGTTCGCTGGGATGAATCAATTGTTAAGATGAAAGAACTGGGCGTGAGTCGATATGTTGAAATTGGTCCTGGAAGAGTTCTTTCAGGTTTGGTAAAACGGATTGATCGCGCAGCAATACTGAAAAACATAGGTGACGTTGCCAGTTTAGAGAAACTTCAAGGGTAAAGTTAGATTGACCCTATGATCTTAACTGAAGGATAATGGTATGGTTAAGGATAAAGTAGCATTGGTCACAGGAACTTCCCGCGGTATTGGACGTGGAATTGCCACTGCTTTGGCCGCACAAGGGGCGAAAATTATTGCTGCTGGAGCTAATCTCCAAGCTACCGAAGAATTTGTCGCTGAGCTTAAGGCTGCTGGGACAGAAGCAATAGCAGTTCGATGTGATGTTTCAGTTGCAACGGAAGTTGAGCAACTGGTCAAGATTGCTAAGGAGACTTTTGGTCGTATCGATATTCTGGTTAATAACGCTGGGATCACTCGAGACGGACTGCTTCTGCGGATGAAAGAAGAAGATTGGGACGCTGTTCTTGATATCAATCTAAAAGGTGCCTTTTTGTGCACCCGTGCCGTGTCCAAATTGATGACCAAGCAGCGCAGTGGAAGGATTATCAATATTGTTTCTGTTGTCGGGCAAATGGGTAATGCAGGGCAGGCAAACTATTGTGCAAGTAAAGCTGGTTTGATGGGATTGACACGTTCCAATGCACACGAACTGGCCAAGCGGAATATTACCGTAAATGCAGTTGCTCCAGGATTTATTGCTACTGATATGACTGATGCTCTTCCTGAAGAGCAACGTCAGGAACTGGCATCTCGAATTCCCTTGGCAAGGCTGGGTTCTGTAGAAGATATTGCTCATACTGTCCTTTTTCTGGCTTCTGACCAGGCTGGGTATATAACTGGGCAAGTCATTGGTGTTAATGGCGGAATGTACATGTAAGTAACAGGCTTATTTAGAGCCTACATAACTTAAAAAGGAGAAAAGTAAATGGCTTCTATTGAGGAAAGAGTAAAGCAGATTGTTGCTGAGCAATTGGGTGTAGATGAGGAACAAGTTACTGATAGTGCAGCTTTTATGGATGACTTAGGTGCAGATTCTTTAGATACAGTTGAACTTGTCATGGCTTTGGAAGAAGAATTTGATGTTGAAATTTCTGATGAAGATGCTGAGAAAATTCAAACTGTTAAGAATGCTATTGATTATATTAACCAAGCTTCCTGATTAATTGCGGTGGTATCAGGTTGTTGGCCTGATACCACCGTTTTGTTTACCGCCGAAAATTACTAAATATTCCTCATTTATAAAAGAGAGATTTTTTATGCGTAGAGTCGTAGTAACCGGACTTGGTCTCGTATCTCCCTTAGGAACTGGAGTAGATAAAAACTGGGCTGCTGTAACCAGTGGGCAGAGTGGCATTAGTACAATTACCCGATTTGATGCTTCTGATTTGCCAACGCAGATTGCCGGTGAAGTTTCAGATTTTAATGCGGAAGATTATATTGAAAAGAAAGAGATTAAAAAAATGGATCTCTTTATTCAATATGGTCTTGCAGCTGCTGAAATGGCTCTAAAAGATTCTGGCCTTGAAATCAATGATGCTAATGCTGAACGTGTTGGTGTGTTGGTTGGTTCCGGATTGGGGGGATTGCCCGCGATTGAGAAGTATCACGAGGTGATGCTTGAGCGTGGCTATAAAAGAATCACTCCATTTTTTATTCCTATGTTGATTATAAATCTGGCTCCTGGACATATTTCAATAAAGTTTGGAGCTAAAGGTCCAAATCTCTCTTCAGTCTCTGCATGTGCAACAGGGACTCATTCGATTGGTGACGCTTATCATATGATTGCCCGTGGTGATGCCGATGCTATGTTTGCTGGTGGCACCGAGTCGACAATTACTCCCCTTGGTATCGGTGGATTTAATGTCATGAAAGCTCTTTCTACTCGCAATGATAATCCTCAAGCAGCAAGTCGGCCTTTTGAAAAGAATCGAGATGGTTTTATTATGGCTGAAGGCGCCGGAATTCTGATGCTTGAAGAATACGAAAGTGCTAAAAAGCGTGGTGCTGATATCTACTGTGAAGTGGTTGGCTACGGTCTCAGTAGTGATGCCTACCACCTCACTCAGCCTGCAGCCGGTGGAGAAGGCGCTGCTCGTTGTATCAAAATGGCGCTCAACAATGCTAAGCTGAACCCTGATGAAGTTGATTACGTTAACGCTCATGGGACATCGACCCATTTTAATGATCTTTATGAGACGATGGCAATCAAGAGTGTTTTGGGGGAGCACGCTCAGAAGGTTATGGTCAGTTCGACTAAAAGTATGACTGGTCATGGTTTAGGAGCTGCTGGTGGGATTGAAGCTGCGTACTCTGCTTTGGTACTGAAGCATGGCGTAGTTCCACCTACGATCAATTACGAAGAAGCTGATCCGGAATGTGATCTTGATTATGTCCCCAATGAGGCAAGACAGGCGGATTGCCAGGTTGTGATTTCCAACTCTTTTGGCTTTGGTGGGACGAATGCGACCCTTGCCTTTCGCAAGATCTGAGGTGTTTCATGCTGGTTATTGGTAGTGACCATGGTGGTTATGAACTGAAAATGGCGATACTTGAATTTTTGCAGGAAAGAGCTGTCGAGTATTCTGATTGCGGTACTGATGGTTCCGATTCTGTCGACTACCCGGACTTTGCAGCGAAGGTTGCTAAAGCGGTTTCCTCCGGAGAGGCTGAGTTGGGCATTTTAATTTGCGGTACTGGAATTGGAATGTCGATTTCTGCCAATAAGTTTCCGGGTGTACGGGCTGCGTTAGTGCATGATGAGTTTACCGCACAAATGGCTCGCGAGCATAATAATGCAAACATCCTGGTCATGGGGGGGAGGGTACTGACTCCTGATCAAGGAAAGAAATTTGTTGGAATCTGGCTTGATGCTGAATTTGAAGGGGGACGACACCAGAACCGCCTGGATAAAATTTCAGCTATTGAGCAACAGGTTGTCCAAGAATAAAACGAAACGGGGCTGATGAGTTGCCCCGTTTTTTATTTTAGATTATTTGATCCAACTCAGGAGGATATTGAAAATTATGCGGAATCTTAAAACATTTGATCCTGAAATTTTCCAGATCATCAAAAAGGAAACAGAGCGGCAGGAATATAATCTGGAATTTATTGCTTCAGAAAACTTCGTCAGCGAAGCAGTTATGGAAGCTCAGGGTTCTGTTCTGACCAATAAATATGCAGAAGGTTATCCAGCAAAAAGATATTATGGTGGCTGTGAATTTGTCGATATTGCAGAACAATTAGCCATTGATCGTGCCAAGGAACTTTTTGGTGCTGAACATGTCAATGTTCAACCACATTCGGGTTCACAGGCAAATATGGCTGTCTATATGACGGTTTGTCAGCCTGGTGATACCGTCTTGGGTATGAATTTGGCTCATGGAGGGCATTTAACCCATGGATCATCTGTTAATTTTTCCGGTAAGCTCTACAATATTGTTCCTTACGGTTTAAATGCCGATACCGGCACTATTGACTATGAAGAAGTTGAGCGTCTTGCCAAAGAACATCAACCGAAGTTGATTGTTGTTGGTGCCAGTGCATATCCTCGTGAAATTGATTTTCCTGCATTTCGGAAGATTGCAGATTCCGTAGGTGCTGTCATTATGGTCGACATGGCCCACATTGCCGGTCTTGTTGCTGCAGGCGTTCATTCCAACCCTGTTCCTTATGCTGAATTTGTTACAACGACAACCCATAAAACTCTGCGTGGCCCGCGTGGTGGGATGATTCTTTGCACTGAAGAGTGGGGCAAGAAGCTTAATAGTGGTATTTTCCCCGGGATTCAGGGTGGCCCGCTGATGCATGTTATTGCAGCAAAAGCAGTCGCTTTTAAAGAGGCGCTTCTTCCTGAGTTCAAAGAATATGCTGGTCAGGTTGTCAAAAATGCTCAGGCTCTGGCAGGTGGGTTAGTCGAAAAAGGGTATAATCTGGTTTCTGGAGGCACCGATAACCATTTGATGCTGATTGATTTTACCGGTACCGAAATTACCGGTAAGGTTGCTGAAAAAACTCTCGAAGATGCTGGAATTACAGTGAATAAAAATGCCGTTCCTTTTGATACCAGATCACCTTTTGTGACCAGTGGTATTCGTGTTGGGACTCCAGCAACAACGACACGAGGTTTGCAGGAAGCTGAAATGCTGCAAGTGGCTGATTGGATAGATCGAGCGCTACATAATATTGAAAATGTAGCAGAATTGTCGAAAATTCGCGCTGAGGTTAAAGAACTGTGCCAACGTTTCCCTCTTTATGCCCATCGTTTGAAATAGGTAGCTGTGATGGAACGCCCCGATTGGAATGAATATTTCATGCAGATTACGCAGTTGGTAGCAACCCGCTCTACCTGTATGCGCCGACAAGTGGGCGCTCTGCTGGTAAAAGATAGAAATATCATGGCAACGGGGTATAATGGTGTCCCTAGTGGCATTACTCACTGTGATGTTACCGGGTGCTTGCGTGACCAGCTCAATGTCCCTTCGGGAGAACGGCATGAACTCTGTCGAGGATTACATGCCGAACAGAACGCAATTATTCAGGCGGCGAAACACGGAGGAAATATTTCGGGATCAATTCTTTATTGCACGGATTCCCCCTGTATTATCTGCAGTAAGATGTTGATTAATGCAGGAGTTATCGAGGTTGTTTTTGGCCGTGGCTATCCTGATAAGTTGTCTTTGGAAATGTTAACAGAAGCTGGGATCAGGTTTCATCAGTATGGGGGAGAATCTCAGGTATGAATTGCCCCTTTTGCCGCAATGCAGACACCAAGGTTGTTGATTCGAGGCTCGGTAAAGAAGGGAATAACGTTCGTCGTAGGCGCGAATGTCCTTCTTGTGAACGCCGTTTTACGACCTATGAACGGGTTGAAGAAATTCTCCCTTGGGTCATTAAAAAAGATGGGCGTCGTGAGGCTTTTGACCGTTCCAAGATTATTTCGGGGATGCAAAGGGCATGTGAGAAGCGTCCGGTTTCTGTTGAACAAATTGAAGCCTTGGTTGATCAATTAGAACGTCGCTTTCAGGAATGTGGTGATAAAGAAATTTCTGCAAGTTTGATTGGTGAGGCAGTTATGGATACACTCCATGAGGTTGATGAAGTGGCTTATGTCCGTTTTGCTTCGGTCTACCGCCAGTTTAAGGATATTAACGAGTTTATGTCAGAGTTAAATGATCTGTTGAAAAACTCTCACTAGCGGGTTTATTTTTGGGGATTATGTAAGAGCCGGAATATCTGTCAGGGATATTCCGGCGTTTGCATTTAATCCGCAGAGGTATGATAACGATAATGTTTGATTTGAAACACCAACACTACATGCATCTGGCATTGAATTCAGCTCAGCAAGGGGTCGGTAGAACGGCTCCTAACCCAGCTGTCGGAGCTGTAATTGTGAACTCAGGTGATGTAGTTGGTGTGGGGTTTCATCCTCGGGCCGGCCAACCTCATGCCGAAATATTTGCTTTACAACAGGCTGGAGATAAAGCTAAAGGTGCTGCTATCTATGTGACTTTGGAGCCCTGTTCGCATCATGGGAAAACCCCGCCTTGTGCTGATGCGCTTATTGCTGCTGGAATACAGTCTGTATATATCGGTGTCGTTGATCCAAACCCTCGGGTGGCGGGGAGAGGTATAGAAAAGTTACAAGGTGCCGGGATAAAGGTGCAAACGGGGATTCTCGAATCTGAGTGTCGACAACTTATTAAACCTTTCAGTAAGCATATAGCGACGGGGCTTCCCTTTACAATTTATAAAGTGGCAGTGACCCTTGATGGCAATACGGCTACGACATCAGGAGACTCTCAATGGGTTTCCAGTGAAGCAAGCCGCTTGCATGTCCATCAATTGCGCGATCATGTTGAAGCTATTATGGTCGGTGTTGGTACGGTCCTCAATGATGACCCTTTGCTCAATACCCGCCTTCCGGGTGGCGGTGGTCACGACCCTTTGCGGATTGTTGTGGATAGTCAGTTGCGGATTGATCCTGAGTGTCGGTTGTTAACACAGAAATCAACAGCAAAAACGCTGATTGCAACGATTTCGACGGATCAGGGAAAAATTTCATCATTGCAAAATATTGGTGCTGAAGTCGTTGTCCTTCCCGCAGATTCTGGCCAGGTGTCTTTGCCTGCATTGTGGCAGGAACTGGGACGGAAAAATATCCACAGACTTCTGCTTGAAGGGGGCTCAACGCTGGCGACAGAAGCGTTCAATAAAGGGCTAATTGATCAGTTGATGTTGTTTGTTGCGCCAAAACTTCTCGGCGGAGCATCCCCGTTCAGGATGTTTTCTGGCTTTGGCTGTACGAAAATGGCAGATGCTGCCCGGCTTGAAGATGTCAAATATCAGCAGATTGGTGAAGATTTGTTAATCACAGGAGATATTGCCTCATGTTCACTGGATTAATTCAGTCCATTGGCCAGGTTCGCTCGCTTAAGCAGCAGGGTCGCTCGGCGCAATTGCAAATATCCAGTAGTCTGGTTAATGATGATCTGCAGCAGGGTGAAAGTATTGCGGTTAATGGTGCCTGCTTGACTGTCGTCGCTTGGGACAAGAGTAGTTTTACGGTGGATATCTCACCGGAAACTCTGAGCTGTACAACGTTGGGATCTTTAACAGGGAACCAGTCTGTCAATCTTGAGCGGGCATTACGTCTTTCGGATCGTTTGGGAGGACATCTGGTCAGTGGTCACATTGATTGTGTTGCATCAGTAAAACGACGCTATGAGGATCAGAATGCGGTTCGATTTGAGTTTGGAGTGCCTCAGGAGGTGATACGCTACCTTGTTGAGAAGGGGTCTGTCGCCGTTGATGGTATCAGTTTAACTGTTAACAAGGTTGAGGCAGATATGTTTTCCGTTGCTGTTATCCCGCACTCCCTGGAGATGACAACATTAAAAGATTGCCGAGAAGGAGCGCGGGTAAATATTGAAACTGATTTGCTCGGACGCTACGTCGAACGTTTACTCCAAGGTAAGCAGAGTGTTGATAATGCCCAGAAAGTTGATCTGGACTTTCTTGCTAAAAATGGTTTTCTGTGAGATAAAACCCGCTTGCAGTTCATGTAAAGGATATACTTATGCCAATCGCAAAAATTGAAGCCGCTCTTGAAGATATTCGTCATGGAAAAATGGTCATCCTTGTCGATGATGAGGATCGCGAGAACGAAGGTGATCTTGTCGCTGCCGCCGAGTTGGTGACTCCAGAAATCATCAATTTTATGGCCACTGAAGGGCGCGGGTTGATTTGCCTTTCGTTGACAGAAGATCGAGCCGATGAGTTGGATCTGCCGTTAATGGTGACCGACAATAACTCTTCATTTGGAACAGCATTTACGGTTTCTATCGAGGCGCGTCAGGGAGTGACCACCGGGATTTCGGTCGCTGACCGCTCACATACGATCCAGGTTGCCGTTGCTGATGAAACGACACCACGTGATTTAGCACGCCCGGGCCATGTTTTTCCGTTACGGGCTAAGAAAGGTGGGGTTATGGTGCGCACTGGTCAAACTGAAGGATCAGTCGATCTTGCTCGCCTGGCTGGGCTTAAACCTTCGGGGGTCATCTGTGAGATCATGAATGATGATGGAACAATGGCGAGGATGCCGCAGTTGGAGGTATTTGCTCAGAAACATCATCTTAAAATTATTTCTGTTGCTGAAATTGTCGCTTATCGGATGCGCAAAGAATTGTTGGTACGTCGCGCAGCACAAACGACTATTCCAACACAGTTTGGCGGCGATTTCACTGCTGTTGTTTATGAAAATGATGTTGACAATGCTCAACATATGGCTCTGATCAAAGGCGATATTAATACTGATGAACCAGTCTTAGTGCGAGTTCATTCCGAATGTCTGACCGGTGATGTCTTTGGTTCTCAGCGCTGTGA
Source organism: Desulfuromusa sp. (assembly GCA_036351455.1). Lineage (GTDB taxonomy): Bacteria > Desulfobacterota > Desulfuromonadia > Desulfuromonadales > Geopsychrobacteraceae > Desulfuromusa. Next base: position 29,322 of record JAZBPC010000119.1, on the reverse strand, counting down.
TTGTGGAGAACAGTTACAAGCTGCGATGGCTCAAATAGAAAAAGAAGGCAGTGGCATTGTTCTATATATGCGCCAGGAAGGGCGCGGTATTGGCTTGGTTAATAAAATCAAGGCTTACGCTTTGCAGGAACAAGGTCAAGATACTGTTGAAGCAAATCATTCGTTGGGTTTCGAAGATGATTTGCGGGATTATGGGATTGGTGCTCAAATTCTTGCTGAGCTCGGGGTTAAAAAGTTACGCCTGATGACCAATAATCCAAAAAAAATTGTTGGACTTGAAGGCTATGGTCTGGAAATTGTGGAGCGGGTTTCCATTGAAGTCCCTGCTCATAAGGAAAATCTTAGATATTTACAGACTAAGCAGAAGAAAATGGGACATCTACTAGAAAATATCTAGTTTTTTCAGGAGGTCATATGTCAAAAATCATTGAAGGAACACTTGAAGCCAGGAATTATCGTTTTGGCATAATTGTCAGTCGCTTTAATAGTTTCATTTCTGATCGTTTACTCGAGGGAGCGATTGATACCTTATCGCGCCATGGTGCAGATGAGAAACTCATGACGATCGTCAAAGTTCCTGGTGCCTTTGAGCTCCCTTTAGTTGCTCAAAAAATGGCAAATTCAGGAAAGTATGATGCTTTGATCTGCCTTGGTGCCGTTATCCGTGGAGGAACACCACACTTTGAATATGTTAGCAGTGAAATGACCAAAGGCATTGCCTTGGCATCGATGCAATCAGGATTGCCCATTGCTTTTGGTGTCTTGACAACTGATTCTGTTGAGCAAGCCATTGAACGTGCAGGGACTAAGGCTGGGAACAAAGGTGTTGAGGCCGCGATGAGCGCCATTGAAATGGTAAATTTATTGGGAGCCATATAGCCGCATGTCTAATAATCGCCGCGTTGGTCGTGAATACGCGCTAAAAATGTTGTTTGCTTTGCAACTTGATAAAGAACAAGTAACAGTTAACCAATCATTTGATACATTTTTGAATAATTTTCAATTTGCTGACGATGTTTTAGGTGAACCTCTGGATGTCGGTGAGATTTCGTTATCAACTGCTGCGAGATCATTTGCAGAAGTGATTGTCAACGGAGTCGTTGAGTTTCGTGCTGTCATCGATAAAAAAATTACTGAGGTCGCGAAAAACTGGTCATTGGAAAGAATGGCGCCAGTGGATCTGTCAATTTTAAGGATTGGGACTTACGAACTCCTTTACCAGCATGAAATACCTACTCCTGTCGTGATTGATGAGGCTATTGAAATAGCCAAACGCTATGGTACCAAGGATTCACCATCATTTATTAATGGTTTGCTGGATAAAATTGCAAAAGATGCAAGGACAATAAACAGGTCGTAATAACGGCCAAGTTGAGGTTTTGTATGAGTACAATAAAAGTTGGTCTACTAGGATTCGGTACCATTGGTACAGGGGTTGTCAGAAACTTTCAGCGGAATTCGGCCACTATTGGAAAACGCCTTGGTCATACCGTCGAGTTAGCTAAGATTGCTGATCTTGATGTGACGACAGATCGTGGTGTGCAGCTTGAGACTGGTGTTCTAACCACAGTGGTGGATGATGTTATCAGTAATCCTGAGATTGACATTGTTGTTGAGCTTATCGGCGGTTATGAGCCGGCTAAAAGCTTTATTCTTACAGCGATTGCCAACGGCAAACATATCGTTACAGCAAATAAAGCGTTGATGGCAGTTCATGGCCAGGAGATCATTGCTGCTGCAAACAAACAGGGTGTTTCTGTCATGTTTGAAGGTGCTGTTGGTGGAGGTATACCAATAATATCGGCCATAAAGGAGAACCTTTGTAGCAATGAATTCAGCTCTATCCTCGGAATTCTGAATGGTACCTGCAACTTCATTTTAACCAAGATGACAGAACATGGGAGTGATTTTTCGCCAGTGCTTCAAGAAGCTCAGCAATTAGGTTATGCTGAAGCTGATCCGACTTTTGATATTGAAGGGGTTGATACTGCTCACAAAATTGCGCTGCTAGCTGCAATTTGTTTTGGTACAACAGTCGATTTTGATCAGGTTTATACTGAGGGAATCAGTAAAGTATCAGCAATGGACATTCAATTTGCGGAGCAGATGGGATACAAGATCAAGTTGTTAGCAATAGGCAAGAATTATGGTGAACAGATTGAGGTCCGTGTGCATCCAACCATGATCCCTAAGACTTACCAACTTGCTGAAGTGAATGGTGTTTTTAATGCAGTCCGTTTAACGGGTGATTTTGTCGGTCCGACATTGCTCTATGGCAGTGGAGCAGGAATGGATGCTACTGCCAGTGCGGTGATGGGTGATGTTATTGCAATCAGCAGGGATAAGATTTCTGGTGCAAAGTCTCGTGTTCCAATTATGGGTTACTGTGCCGACCAGATAAAAGCGCTGCCGATCAAGGCAATGAGCGAAATTGTCAGTCACTATTACCTGAGGTTCACAACAGTTGACCAGCCGGGTGTTTTGGCAAAGATTGCAGGCAGTCTTGGGAAATACAGTATCAGTATTCAGTCAATGATCCAGCCAGAATCCCATGATGTTGATTCCGTCCCAATCGTTCTACTGACACATGAGGCGAAAGAGGCTGATATTTCTTCTGCATTGGAGGAGATAGAACAGCTGAATATTATTTCACAACCAACCTGCCTCATCCGGGTTGAGCCAGATCTTGGTTAACCTTGGCGATTATTTGGTTTTTACAGGCCGTTTCATTAGGAACGGCCTGTTTGCTTTATCCCCCCGCTTGTTGAAATCTCTGGTTCAACAACATAACGTTTAATTTTTCGGGTCGTGGTTTTTGGAAATTCATCCTCTCTCAAGGTAAATTTCTTCACTCGCTTGTAGTCAGCAAGATCCTTGCCATAGGTCAATATTTCTTTACGGATTAATGCTTCGATTTCAGCCGCAGCCATGGGACCATTGTTTTGCTCCTTGCTCAGTGCAAAGAGGGCTTCTTCTTCAGGGAAGATAATGGCATAGATTTCTTCTGCTGTTGCGCTTATTTTATGTCCATACACCATGATCTCTGCAATGTAAGGGCTTTTGAGTAAATGATTTTCAATCTCTTCCGGATAAACATTTTTCCCATTGGGTGTCACGATAAGATTTTTTACCCGGCCACAGATTGAAAGCATATTATCTTCATCAATACGTCCTAAATCTCCGGTACGATACCACCCTTCTGACAATACTTCAGACGTCGCTTTTTCATTGTTATAGTACCCCAGCATCACGTTCGGGCCCTTAACCCATATTTCTCCTTCGCCATCAGCGTTTGGTTTGTCAATCCTGACTTCTACGTCATCAAGAATCTCTCCCACCGTACCGGGTTTGCTTTTGGTTGGACTTTCTGCACTAATGACAGGTGATGTTTCAGTGATCCCGTAGCCCTGTAATAAATTCAGACCGAGATGGTGAAATCCTTGAGCGATATCTGGATCAAGGGCAGCCCCGCCACTGACAAAGATTGTGTTAATGCCAACAGCTTGCTGGACTTTTGCGGCAACAATTTTTCGGGTGAGTGAAAATTTATAGAGAAATCTTGAGCTTGATTTAGATTCAATGTTTTTCATGATTCGACCATACAGTAGTCGATATACTGCTGGCACACCAAGAAGAAATGTCGGTTTAATTTCATTGAGATTGTCACCCAACTTCTTGATCGACTCCGCAAAAACGACTTCTCCTCCAAGTGAAAGAGGTAGCAAGACTCCGCAGACCTGCTCAAAAACATGGTTGATGGGTAAAAATGAGAGTGTTTTTATCGAACTGTCAACTTCGAACCGCTGACAGGCGGCCTGGATATTACTGACAATATTTTGATGGCTGAGCATCGCCCCTTTTGAACGACCCGTTGTCCCTGATGTGTACAATATGACCGCCCGGTCCTTTGGGTGATGCGTTGCTGGAGGTAGGAGGGTATCGTGAAGAATATCTTTATAGGAAAAAAGACGTTGCTCTTTAAGCAGGCGGTTGCAAGAAAGGTCTGATTCAGAGAGAAAATCAATAGATTTTTTCTTCTTTCCTGCTTGTTTCTCCTGGCCAGTGAGAACTAAGTGAGCTTTGATTGCTGCTTCTTCCACCGGTTTGTAGAGCTCTTGGGGAATCTTTAGGTTGTTAACAAGTTGTTTCCATTCGTTGGAGAGATTCTCCATAACTTCTGCAACATCATTCTGATCAGTCACCTCTGATAATGGAGCGTCGATGAGAATGATAGTCTTAAGTTGAGGTAAATCATCAATGATATCCAGCAAGGTCTCAAATTGTGGTTGGCCTACAAAAATGGCCTGTGTGTCAGAATCGTCAAGAATATGGCGGAGTTCTTTTGATTTTAATTCTTTATCAATCGGTATTGCGACACAACCTCTTCGAAGCACCGACAGGTAGGAAGTAACCCAACGTGGAGATGAAGCTCCTAATAATGCAACATGTTCCTTTTCATTGATTCCAAGGTTTTGCAGTCCAGCTGCCAACTTTTCCACCGTGTCCCATAGCTTAGTGTAAGACAACGGTTGCCACTGGCCTTTATACTTGTACCGTAATGCAATTCTATTGGTATTTTTCTGACAGCTTAAATGAACTAATTGATCGATGGTTTGCACTTAAGGTTCTCCTTGATTTATTATAATCATTGGATCGGAAAGTAAAACTTACATCGCGAAACAGTCATTTACTCTAGCCTTGTCCAATGATACAAGCAAGTCTGAAAATATATCACCATTCTTGGGCTGTTGGAAATGCAGAAAAGTAGTGTAAAATTGATAAAATAGCTTGACAGTATTGAAGACGGTCTGCTACATAAAACGCCGCGGTTGATGCAGGCACGTAGCTCAGTGGGAGAGCACTTCCCTGACACGGAAGGGGTCGGCGGTTCAATCCCGCCCGTGCCTACCATAAATCGTAAAAGAATATAAGGTAGTATACTGGGGCATCTGTAAGATGCCTCTTTTTGTTTACAAACCAAGGTTCCTGAGAAACAGGAGATTAGGGGAGAATCATATGGCTGTATTGCAGATTGAACTTCCTGATGGATCCATCAAAGAGGTTGAGTCTGGCTCAACCCCCTACGACGTTGCTTTCAGTATTGGGGAAGGGTTAGCGCGACAATCAATTGCTGCCCGCTTTAATGGTGACTTGATTGATATGGGTCGTCCTTTGCTTGTTTCAGGGCAAATTGCTCTGATCACCCAGAATTCACCCGAAGCGTTAGAGATTGTCCGCCATTCATGCGCTCACTTAATGGCTCAAGCGGTAAAAGAGCTCTATGGGGACGAAGTTCAGGTGACCATCGGACCAGCGATTAAGGATGGTTTTTATTACGATTTTTATAGTGAATCCAAAAAATTTGTGCCTGAAGATTTTCCTGTCATTGAAGCGAAGATGGCTGAGCTCGCCAAGGCTGATCAACAGGTGACCCGTGAAGATATGAAGCGGGATGATGCCATTGCGCTATTCCGTGGTATGGGTGAAGACTATAAAGTTGAGCTTATTGAAGATCTTGATGCCGAGACGGTTTCACTTTATCGGCAAGGAGATTTTGTTGATCTTTGCAGGGGACCACATGTTCCTCGTACCGGGGTTCTGAAGGTTTTTAAGTTGACCAGTCTGGCTGGAGCTTATTGGCGTGGTGACGAAAAAAATGCCATGTTGCAGCGGATTTATGCGACTGCATTCCAGAGCAAGAAAGAGCTCAAAGCTCACCTCAACCGGTTGGAAGAAGCAAAAAAGCGAGATCACCGCAAGCTCGGCAAAGAGATGGATCTTTTCTCGTTTAGTGAAGATTCAGGAGCTGGTCTGGTTCTTTGGCACCCTAAAGGCGCTATGCTGAGATCTATCATTGAAGACTTTGAGCGTAAAGAACATTTGAAGCGTGGTTATGAGCTTGTCGTTGGACCGCAGATTCTGAAAACAGAGCTTTGGAAGATGTCAGGCCATTTCGATAACTATCGTGAGAACATGTATTTCACTGAAGTTGACGAGCAGGGATATGGCATCAAGCCAATGAACTGCTTGGCACATATGCTGATTTATAAGTCAAAGCCCCGTTCTTACCGTAATTTGCCAGTCCGCTACTTTGAGCTTGGGACCGTCCATCGCCATGAGAAGTCCGGAGTTCTTCACGGCCTGTTGCGGGTGCGTGGTTTTACTCAGGATGATGCCCACATCATCTGTCGTCCAGATCAAATTGATTCAGAAGTTAAAGGGGTCATGCAGTTTGTTCAGGATGTCGCAGGGATATTTGGTTTTGAGTATGTGATGGAGCTATCTACTCGCCCTGAGAAATCTATTGGTAGCGATGCTGATTGGGAGCAGGCAACTAATGCACTGCAGAGCGCTTTGGAGGATAGTGGCCAGCCTTTTGAGCTAAACGAAGGTGATGGCGCTTTTTACGGTCCAAAGATCGATGTTAAACTCAAGGACGCGCTTGACAGAGAGTGGCAGTGTGCTACAATCCAGTGCGATTTTACCCTGCCAGAACGCTTTGATCTGACTTATGTCGGAACAGATGGTGAAAAACATCGTCCTGTTATGCTGCACCGGGTGATTGTTGGTTCGATAGAGCGTTTTATTGGGGTATTGATTGAGCATTATGCTGGAAGTTTCCCGCTCTGGCTCTCGCCGGTTCAGGCGATTGTCTTGAATGTCACTGATAATCAGGCGGCTTATGCGCAACAGGCTTTTGAACAATTGCGTAACGCTGGTGTCCGTGTTGAGCTTGATCTACGTAATGAAAAACTGGGTTTCAAAATTCGCGAAGCACAAATGGCTAAAATTCCCTATATGTTGGTTATCGGGGATCGCGAGATGGAAACTCAAACAATTGCGCCAAGATTTAGGGATGGAACAAATCTGGAATCTTTGAGCGTTTCAGAGTTTGTAAATCTCGTTAAGGCTGAAACAGAGGCTTATAGGTAATAAGCCAAGGCGGCAGGCCCAAAGTGGGTCTTTTCGTTGTTTGGATTTATCCCTTTTATAAGAATAGAGGAGTGAAGTCATAGCTAAAGAAGCGAACATCAATGAGGCCATTAGTGCTCGTCAAGTGCGGGTTATTGATGATGAAGGCGGCCAATTAGGAGTTCTCGAAACCGAGCAGGCACTAATGCTTGCTGGTGAGAAAGGTCTTGATTTAGTCGAGGTTTCACCACAAGCTGATCCACCTGTTTGCCGGATTATGGACTACGGTAAATATAAGTACCAGCAGGCCAAACGGGCTTCGGAAGCTAGAAAAAAGCAGGTTAAGGTGGAAATCAAGGAAGTCAAGATGCGTCCGAAGACGGATGATCACGATTTCCAGTTCAAGATTAAACATGCCCGCCGCTTTCTTGAAGAGGGGAATAAAGTTAAATTAACAATTATGTTCCGCGGTCGGGAAAATGCTCATCCTGATCAGGGAATGAAACAATTGACAAAAGCGGTTGATGCTTTAAAAGACATCGGTCAGGTCGAGTCACATCCCAGTAAAATGGGACGCTTTATGACCATGATGGTTGGGCCGCTAAAAAAATAATCTTAAGTCATATATTCACAATCAGTCCAAAAGTAACAGGAGAGAAAGATGCCTAAAATCAAAACAAACCGTGGTGCTGCTAAGCGTTTTCGTAAGACTGGCACAGGAAAGATCCGTCGGAATAAGGCTTATACCAGCCATATACTGACCAAAAAAACAACAAAGCGGAAACGTGACCTGCGCCAATCAGTCATTGTTGCTAAAGCTGATGCGCGTAATATTTCCCAACTCGTTCCATATTTGTAAACAGATTTACTGTCATCCGGCAGTAAGGCTGTGAACTGTGGGGACAATCTCCCCCTGCAGATCCGGCCACGGCAGATGCCGAAAAAACTATTCATGAGAAGGAGCAAGTGAGATGCCAAGAGTAAAAAGAGGCTTTAAGGCCAGACGTCGTCGTAATAAGGTTCTGAAACTGGCTAAAGGGTATCGTGGTGCAAGAAGTAAGTTGTTTCGTTCGGCAACAGAGGCTGTCGATCGTGCTCTGAATTATGCCTATCGTGACCGTCGGGTGAAAAAGCGTGATTTCCGGGCTCTTTGGATTGCCCGTATCAATGCTGCCGCACGTGACAATGGTCTTTCTTACAGTCGTTTGATTCATGGCCTTAAGAAGGCTGAAGTGGCCTTAGATCGCAAAATCATGGCAGATCTGGCAGTTAATGACCCCGCTGGGTTTACTGCTGTTGCAGAAGCCGCAAAGGCTCAATTACAGTAAAAAGTTTTTAGCCGTTCAAGGGAGATGGAGTGAAAAACTTCATCTCCCTTTTTTATTTCTAGTTCGTTTTTTATCAATTATCAAAATCTCAGTGTCTCCTGATAATGAGGGATCGCTCTGACGACGGATTTGTCATATGCAAGAATCTTTACAGCAATTAAAAAAAGAGGCTTTGTCTGCCCTGCAAAATGCTACGGACCTGAAATCACTGCAAGATGTGCGGGTTCAATTTCTGGGCAAAAAAGGATCGTTGACCGAAGTGATGAAGGGTATGCGTGATCTTACTGCAGAGGAGCGTCCTGCCATTGGGAACCTGGTCAACAGTTTAAAAGCTGAATTTGAAAATACTTTTACTGCACGGCAAACAGAACTTCAACGGCTGGATATTGCTAACAAACTGGCAGCTGAAAAAATCGATGTTACTTTGCCAGGTAGAAGGTCAGCAAGCGGAAGTTTGCATCCGGTCACTCTGGTAACAGATGAGGTTGTTGAAATTTTTTCCCGGTTAGGTTTCGCTGTTGCAGAGGGTCCTGAGATAGAAGAGGATTTTTATAACTTCGAGGCCCTCAATATCCCCAAAGATCATCCTGCCAGAGATATGCAGGATACCTTTTATATCAGTGATGATCGCGTTCTGCGTACCCATACCTCGCCAGTGCAGATCCGTACGATGCTGAAGCATAAGCCCCCGATTCGCATCATTGCTCCAGGCACGGTCTACCGACGCGATTCCGATTTGACACATAGCCCAATGTTTCACCAAGTTGAAGGATTTCTGGTTGATGAAGGGGTGACTTTTGGTGATTTAAAAGGAGTCTTGACCCATTTTCTCAATGAGTTTTTTGGTGAGGGCCGTAGTGTTCGCTTTAGACCTTCCTTTTTCCCTTTTACAGAGCCCAGCGCTGAAGTTGATATTGAGTGTGTCATTTGTGGTGGGGAAGGGTGTCGTGTTTGTGGCAAAACAGGATGGTTGGAAATCCTGGGTTGTGGAATGATTGATCCTGCAGTATTTGCATCTGTTCAATACGACTCTGATAAATATAGTGGTTTTGCTTTTGGTATGGGGTTGGAACGAATGGCGATGCTGAAGTATGGTGTCAATGATTTACGCTTGTTCTTTGAGAATGATCTGCGATTTTTGAAGCAGTTCTGATATTTGGTAAGGATCTGGATAGATGATAGTCACCTATAACTGGTTAAAAGAATTTGTAGATTTTCAATTGTCTCCGCAACAGCTTTGCGATCGATTGACGATGATCGGTCTTGAAGTCGATGCTTTAGAAGAAATTGGTGGTAATCTTGATTCAGTGATTGTTGCCAAACTCGAATCGGTTCAGCAACATCCAGACGCAGATCGTCTGACTGTATGCCAAGTTAACACTGGTAAAGAGGTTGTCCAGGTTGTCTGTGGTGCGACTAATCATAAGGCCGGTGATCTTATCGCTTTAGCTCAGCCGGGATCGGTTTTGCCGGGCGATTTTAAGATCAAAAAATCAAAGATTCGTGGACAGGTTTCGCAGGGCATGCTTTGTTCTGAAAAAGAGCTGGCTTTGGCAGAAGATTCACCAGGAATCATGATTCTTCCAGCGGATTTAACTCTTGGTGAACCTGTTTTTTCAGCCCTTGGGTTGAAAGATTTTCAGATTGAAATCGGCTTAACTCCCAATCGTCCCGACTGTCTCAGTGTCGTCGGTATTGCCCGGGAAGTTGCTGCACTTTGCCAGCAGGAATTGAAGCTTCCTGTTTCCGATGTCCATGAAAATGATGAACAGATAGATAACCATGCAGCTGTTGAGATTGAGAATGAAGAAGGGTGCCCTCGATATGCAGCCCGTATGATCAAAAATATAAAAATTGGTCCATCTCCAGACTGGATGGTGCGCCGACTGGAAGCAGTAGGGATGCGTTCAATCAACAATGTTGTTGATGTCACTAACTATGTCATGATGGAGTTAGGTCATCCTCTACACGCTTTTGATTTTCGTTATCTGGAAGATGGAAAAATAATCGTCAAATCCGCAAAGACGGGTGACAAGTTTACAACTCTTGACGACCAGGAACATTCACTCAATGCAGAGGATTTGATGATTTGTGACGCCCAGCGTCCTGTTGCGATGGCTGGAGTGATGGGGGGGCTGAACTCAGAAGTTCAGGATGATACCAGCACCGTTTTGCTGGAAGCCGCATATTTCAAACCTACGATGATACGTCGAACCAGTAAACGGCACGGGTTACATACGGAATCTTCCCACCGTTTTGAGCGTGGTGCCGATATTGATATGATTCCAGTCGCCCTTGATCGCGCTGCCAGTCTTATTGCTGAATTAGCCGAAGGTCACGTTGTTTCTGGAGTTATCGATTGTTACCCACGTCATCTCGATCCTGTGGTCATTGAACTGAATACTCCAAAAGTTCAAAAAATATTAGATATCCCTGTTACGACTGATGAAGTGAAGCAATTACTTGAATCGATTGGTTTGCAGGTTCTTGCTGGGAACAGTTCTAATCTTCTGCAAGTTACGGTGCCGAGTTTTCGACCCGATATTGAGCGTGAAGTCGATTTGATTGAAGAAGTGGCGAGACTTTATGGTTATGATAATATTCCTGTTACTATGCCAGTCGGAACGGTTGATGCTAAATTACCTCCATTACGACAGTTGCTGCAGAAATCTCTGCGACAGTCCATGGTTACTGCGGGCTTCTCAGAAGCAATGAACTATTCATTTGTTGCTGCTGAAAGTTTAAGTAAGATTGGCATTAGTGCTGATGACAGCCGCTTTACTCAAGTTAAAATATTAAATCCATTGTCTGAAGATCAGGCCGTCATGCGAACCAGTTTGGTGCCGAGTCTCTTGGATACTGTCTCCCGAAATCTTAATTATCGTAGCTCAAATTTGCGTTTGTTTGAATTAAGACCTGTTTTTTTGTCTCAATCAGACAGCGACCAATGCGTAGAAAAGCTTTCCTTGACCGCAGTGATATCCGGCCAGCGTGAGCCTGAAGGTTGGTCTCAAGGAACGGCTTCAGTTGACTTTTATGATGTTAAGGGAGTTGTTGAAGAAGTGCTGGCTAAGGTTAATATTTATAATGTTTCTTTTGATCCCCTTAGTTCTCAGCCGTATTTACACCCAGGTAAATCATGTCAATTGATGCTAGGAGGAAAATCACTCGGTTTTATCGGTGAAGTTCACCCTGAAGTATTAAATAACTTTGCAATTGAGCAACCGGTGTATCTGTTTGAGCTTGATGTTGATTCAATTATTACTTCAGCTGGTCCCCATGCACAGTTCAAGGCTCTTTCAAAATATCCGGATGTCAAGCGAGACAGTGCTCTGCTTTTGGATGAATCCATATCGGCTGACCAGGTTATGAATATTGTTAATAATAGTAAGGTCCGGTATGTTGAAAGTGCCTCAATTTTTGACCTTTATACTGGTAAAGGCGTACCCGTCGGGAAAAAGAGCCTTGCGATACGAGTTTGCTACCGTGATCTTGAAAAAACTTTGACTGAAACAGAAGTGACTAAATCACATAACAAGCTCATTGGTTCAATTTGTCATCTTCTAGAAGCAGAAATTCGCTAAATGAACTTGCAGCCTTTCAGGCTGTGTGTTATAAATCGAGAAAAATCAGATAGATAGTTGACTCCATAAAGCTCAAGAAAGGCTTATGCAGGAGGAATCATGACCAAAGCAGATCTTATCGAAAGTGTGTACCTGACAACCGGTTTTTCCAAGAAAGAATCAGCCGCCATTGTTGAGATGGTTTTTGACCTGATGAAGTCAACTCTGGAGAATGGTGAAAAAATCAAGATTGCTGGTTTTGGTAATTTTGTTGTTAAAGAAAAAGCTTCCCGACGCGGTAGAAATCCACAGACAGGGAGTGAAATTGAAATCTCTGCCCGTAAGATTTTGACTTTTAAGCCGAGTCAGGTTCTTAAGGTTGCTATTAACGAAGCCTCTTAAAGTTATGATGAGCTGAACTGGTGCCGCATATACCTGAAAAGCTCTATTTTAAAATCGGTGAAGTTGCTGAGTTGCTGCAGCTTAAAACCCATGTGTTACGTTATTGGGAAACTGAGTTTGCAGTGTTGCAACCGGTTAAAAGTCGTTCAAACCAACGACTGTATCGACGCAAAGATGTTGAAACTGCCCTGTTGATTAAAGAACTTCTTTATCGGCAGGGCTTTACTATTGCAGGTGCACGCAAGAAACTACAGACTGAAAAACAGCTCGGCTTACCTTTGCCTGAGCAGCAGTCAGCAGAAGAGATGCTAACCGAGATTAAAGTCGATTTAATTCAACTCCGTAGCTACTTATTAAATCCTTCCCCTGAAAAATGAGAATTAGTGTTAATTCTAGTAACTAACGATGATGGCGTCCGTTCCCCTGGTCTGCGGTGGCTTGCATCAGGTCTGAGTGAAATTGGACAAGTTGTGGTTGTTGCCCCTGATCGCAATAGAAGTGCTATTGGCCATGCTCTTACTCTGGATCATCCTTTACGGGCGGATGAGATCAAACCAGCTGTTTTTGCCGTTGATGGCACACCCACTGACTGTGTGAATCTTGGTATCCATGGTTTACTTTCACAGCGGCCTGATCTGGTGGTTTCCGGCATAAATCTTGGCATGAATGTTGGTGACGATATCTCCTATTCAGGGACTGTGAGTGCCGCATTAGAAGCGACCTTGATGGGGTTGCCTGCTTTTGCTATTTCTCTCGATACTAACCGGTTTAACGATGCAGACCTCTCTGTTGCTTCAATATTTGCAAAAAAACTTGCGATAAAGATTCTCAATAATGGTCTGCCTGAAGAAACATTTCTTAATGTTAATGTTCCTTCCGGGCCTTGTGCAGGAGCTAGCTTGACACGTCAAGGAAAACGTCGTTACGGCGAATCAATTGTTACCAAAGAGGATCCTCGTGGGCGTAGATATTATTGGATTGGAGGGCCTGATATAGGTTTTGAAGATCTCCCTGGAAGTGATTGCAATGCTTTAAAGCAAGGGTTCATCTCGGTGACTCCATTGCGTACAAACATGACAAATGACATGACCTACGCAGAGATGGAGCAGTGGTCATTTGCTCATATGATGGGTGGTGACGTCTGATGGATTATTCAATTGCCCGGCGGCGGATGGTTGAGCAACAGATTGTGGCAAGAGGAATATCGGATACACGTGTCCTTGAGGCTATGTCTACCGTACCAAGACATTTGTTTGTTGGGGCAGGGTTGCAGAGTCATGCTTATAGTGATGCCTCACTGCCGATTGGTGAAAAACAGACCATTTCTCAACCTTATATGGTTGCAGTGATGACAGCCGCTCTGGAATTACAAGGAGATGAACGGATCCTTGAAATTGGTACTGGTTCTGGTTATCAGACAGCGATACTGTCCAGACTTGTTAAACGGATATATTCGATTGAGCGAATAGCGGTGCTTGCAAGTCGGGCCCGCAAAGTTCTTGATCAGCTGCAAATGAGTAACATAAATATAAAAATTAGTGATGGCACTATTGGTTGGGAAGATCAGGCTCCATTTGCAGGCATTCTGGTTGCGGCAGGATCTCCTGACGTGCCGACAAAGTATTTGGAACAGTTGGAGGTTGGGGGAAAGCTGATTCTTCCGATAGGTGATCAGGAACAGCAAGTTTTAACTCGGATTATTCGCCTGGAGGATGGACGTTTTAAGCGGGAGCAGTTGATGGACTGCCGTTTTGTTCCCTTGATTGGTGAACAAGGCTGGCAATCTGAGTCTGCAACCTGAAATGGTAATACTGGTTAAGTTATTATGAAAACCTTTCGTCGATTGTATGATTGGGTCCTCTCTTGGGCTGCAACTCCTTATGGGGTTCCAGCGCTCGGCGTTCTGGCTTTTGCCGAAGCCAGTTTTTTCCCGGTTCCCCCTGATGTTCTTTTGATGGCTCTTGCTCTTGCTATGCCAAAGAAATCATATCGTTTCGCCTTGGTTGCTACAATAGGTTCTATAGCAGGTGGAGCTCTGGGCTATACCATTGGTTGGGGCCTATGGGATACTGTTGGACCCTATTTCTATCAATATGTGCCCGGTGTAACGGTTGAGGGGTTTGATCAAGTCGGCGGGTTATTTGATCTCTATGATTTCTGGATCATTTTCGCTGCTGGATTTACTCCGATACCTTATAAAATATTCACTATTGCTGCTGGTGTTTTTAGTGTTAATTTCCCGGTGTTCATGGTGGCTTCACTTGTTGGCCGCAGTTTGCGGTTTTTTTTAGTTGCTATGCTCTTTTATTATTTTGGTAAGCCAGCACGAAGTTTCATCGAAAAATATTTTAATCTCTTGTCTATCATATTGCTCATTGTCATGATTGCTGTCATTCTTCTATTGAAACTTTACTCTTAACGATATTTTTCGGGTGATTGTGGATGCATAAATTTTCTTCAGTCTTGCTGCAGGCAGTGAATACTGTAACGAAAATAGGTGTGCCAATCCTGCCGGGATTAATAATCCTGAGCCTTTTTTTAAGCGCTTGTGAATCCGGCATCTATCATACTGTGAGGCCAGGGCAGACGCTATATCGTATAAGTCGCACCTACGCTGTTGACGAAAACTATCTGGCGCGTGTTAACGGTATTTCCAATCCTTCACAGATATCTATTGGTACCCGGATTTTCGTTCCAGGTGCTGACAGGGTGCTGTCAGTCCCGGTGGTTAAACCGAAAAGAACAGTCAAAACTCAACCTGCTCCAACCAAGAAGAAAGCTGTTGTTTCCCTGCCGAAGCAACAAACAGTCAACAAATCAAAACCTGTTGTTACTAAACCCCAAAGATCTAAACAACCTCAAATATCTAACTCGAAAGCGACTACGGTAAAAAAGCTCCATTGGCCATTGCGAGGTAAAATTGTTCGTTCATTCAGCTCGCAGGCAAAAGCTGGAGGAGGCAAAGGGATAGAGATTGCTGTTCGTGAAGGAAGTGACGTCAGTGCCAGTGAAGCAGGTAAAGTAATTTATAGTGGTGATGGCGTGAATGGTTATGGTTTTCTTGTCATTCTCCAACACGAGAATGATCTTTTTACGGTCTACGGTTTCAATAAAAAAAACCTCGTGAACCAAGGGGATTTTGTAAGTCAAGGAGAACGTATCGCTTTGTCTGGTATCCCACCCTCAGGTGGTAAGGCAAGGCTCCACTTTGAAGTGCGCAAGGGGAAGGTTGCTGTAAATCCAATTTTATACTTGCCTTGATATGTTTCCGTCTTTAGATTGTATCTTTAATGTGATGTCAGTACGTTATGGAGGTAGCCATGGAAGATTACAGCTCAAAAGGGGATAATACTGAAAATCACGAGGAACTCAAAGATGTCTTTGAAGTCAAGCTTGATGATCAGAACACTGATGACGAAGATGAAGGTAAAACCTACTCTGCGCTTAATGAACAGGCAACCGCTGATGCCATTAAACTGTATCTTAAAGAAATTCAAAAAAGTCAGTTATTAACAGCTGAAGATGAGCGAGAACTTGCTGGACTTATTGCTAAGGGAGACAGTGCCGCAAGGGAGAGGATGATTGAATCCAATTTACGTTTAGTGGTTAAAATTGCCAAACGTTACATGAATCGTGGTCTCCCTTTTCTTGATCTGATTGAGGAAGGGAATATGGGACTGATAAAGGCGGTTGAAAAATTTAAAGTGAGTAAGGGATGCCGTTTTTCAACTTATGCAACCTGGTGGATCCGCCAATCCATAGAACGTTCCATTGTCAATCAAAGTCGTACCATTCGCCTGCCAGTCCATGTTGCTGATGATATTAATAAACTGGTCAAGATTAACAGAGAGTTAGTCCAACGGTTAAAGCGCGAGCCGAATGTTGATGAAGTCGCTACAGCGATGGGGAGCGATGCCAGCTATGTCCGTCGGATGATGTCTCTCGTGAAAAAAACCTATTCAATTGAGCATCCTATGGGTGATGGTGACGGTTACAGTTTGATCGATACCATTGAAGATACAAAAGTTATTGATCCAGAGAGGAAAATAGAAGATCTGGATCGCTTTAACCATGTCCAGGAGTGGATGGCCGATTTAAACGAAAATGAACGAGAAATTCTGGCGCTTCGCTTTGGTCTTGATGATCGCGAACCGCAAACGTTGGATACCATTGGAAAAAAATTTGGGGTAACTCGTGAAAGAATCCGCCAAATAGAAGCCAAAAGTTTAGCCAAGTTAAGAAGATCGATGGAAACGAACCTCACAGATGAAAATTCTTAATAATTTTTTCGGAGTTAATCAATGGATGATTTAAAACAAATTATTCGAGATATCCCAGACTTTCCTAAAAAAGGAATTGTCTTCAAAGATATTACGACTTTGCTGGCAGATGCAAAAAGTTTTAACCGTATGGTTGATCTTATTGCTCATCGCTATATAGGTGAGAAAATTGATCAAATCGTTGGTATTGAAGCGCGTGGTTTCCTCTTAGGCGCAGCTTTAGCCTATAAGTTGGGAACAGGAATCACCCTGGTCCGAAAACCAGGCAAGTTGCCATATCAAACAAACAGCATCAGTTATGACTTAGAATACGGCAGTGACAGTCTGGAGATTCACAAAGATGCATTCAAAGAGGGAGACCGGGTGATTATTGCTGATGATCTACTGGCAACGGGTGGAACGATGGCTGCTGTTGTTGAACTGGTACAAAAAAATGGGGCACATATTCACGAATGTGCTTTTATGGCTGAGCTTGAGTTTCTTAATGGTCGGAGCAAACTTCCTGAAGGATTAGTTTATAGCCTGTTAAAGTTATAATTTGTCGTCCAACGCTGCAAAGAACTTGTCAAAAAGATTCCCCTACGCTATAAGCATCCGCACGGCCCCGTAGCTCAGCTGGATAGAGCGGCACCCTCCTAAGGTGATTGTCGGAGGTTCAAATCCTCCCGGGGTCGCCAATAAAATTAAAGGGTTAGCAATTACTAGCTAGCCCTTTCTTATTCCTTTGACGTTTCTGTGACGGTCTTGTGACAGTTCATTTCTAAATTTGACCATTACCTCAATGATTTGCCGTTCTGACTTGTGTAAAGGTCATTTCTAAAATGATAGTGACCTCAACATTCATATTAAATCCACAAAACTCAAATACTTTTAAAATAATAAAAAGTGCCACAGCTATTCTGTAATTATTTTCTTAGCCAAATATACTTCTAATGACCAGCACCAGATAATAGCTGAGCTGGAGAGCGATAGCTTCCTAAGTTGATTTTTTGGAGGTTTGCATTCTCTAAAGGCGCAAAAAAAATCTTTGCTTAGCAAAAGTTGTTAAACCATATACTATGACCAATGAAGTTTCTGTGCTGTTCTGATGGTATTAATGTTTGGCCTCGCCCTTAATGATATAATGACCAAAAACACGAACTTATTAAAAAAATAAAAAAAGAAAGAGATGTCATCATGACCCAACATATCATTTCTTCAAAGATTGACGCTGCATTTTGTATTCAACTCCATCGGCCAGAGAAAAAGAATGCACTCACGGCTGAAATGTATACTAAAATTGCTGAAGGGATCAGAACTGCGGATGCTGATGATAGCATCAGTGCCATCATTCTGCATGGTTTGGAAGGGTGCTTTACCAGTGGTAATGATCTGGCTGGATTCCGTAACGGACCTTCACCGGACAGAATTTATCCACACAATATTTACATTGATGCTTTGCGACATGCGCGAAAACCTGTTATCGCTGTTGTAGACGGATATTGCTTGGGGATCGGCACCATCATGCTATTTCACTGTGATTTTGTTTATGCCGGTCCAAAAACTCGTTTTTCTCTGCCGTTTCTTAATCTTGGACTTTCTCCTGAAGGGGGAACCAGTTACATTCTACCGCATCTCATCGGTTATCAGAAAGCTGCAGAAATTATTTTACTCGGGGAGCCATTTGGTGCTGATTTAGCTGAACGCATCGGACTGGTGAATGGAATCGTTTCCCCTGGCGACCTGATGGATCGTGCTCTGGAGGTTGCCGGTAAGTTGGCAATCAAGAATCCAGAAGCAATTAGAGCGGCTAAAGCGCTACTTAAGCGTGGAATGGATGATGCAGTAAATACCGCTTTGGCCCGAGAACTCGATCTGTTTAACGAGCGTATGGCTACTCCGGAAGTTCGTGAAACCATCGCGGGTTTTTTCAATAAGGGGTAGAGAAAATCTTGAAACTTGTCTCCGTACTTGATTGTTTTCACCGACTTTGAGTTGGTTTGTATGAGCCTGAGAATAGAGCTATACCTAACTATAACTCTTCTTTTTTAGACATGTTGAGGAGGTCCAATATATGTCCACAAATAATTCAGTCAATCGCAGAATCCTTTTGAACTCACGTCCTGTTGGGTCGCCCACTTTAGATAATTTCAAGCTCGAAGAAGTTACCATCCCGGTTCCTGCAGATGGGCAGGTTCTGTTGCGAACCCTGTACCTGTCGCTCGATCCATATATGCGTGGACGGATGGGCGATGGTCCGTCCTATGCTCCTCCTGTAGAGATCGGAAGCGAGATGATTGGTGGGACTGTTTCACGCGTCGAGAAATCCCAGCATCCGAAATATCAAGCGGGTGATTTGGTCCTCAGTTTTAATGGTTGGCAGGACTATGCTCTCTCTGATGGCACCGGCCTCACCATACTGGACAGCCAGACGCCTCATCCTTCGCAGGCTCTCGGCGTTCTTGGTATGCCTGGATTCACGGCTTACATGGGCTTGCTTGATATTGGCCAGCCTCAAGCCGGAGAAACAGTCGTCGTTGCTGCTGCCAGTGGTGCCGTTGGCTCAGTGGTTGGTCAGATCGCCAAAATTAAGGGGTGCCGTGTTGTCGGTATTGCTGGTGGTGCTGAAAAGTGCCGCTTTGTTGTCGAAGAATTGGGTTTCGATGCTTGCATCGATCACCACAGCGGTGATCTCAAACAACAATTGGCTGCGGCTTGTTACGATGGGATTGATGTCTATTTTGAAAACGTTGGTGGCAAGGTGTTTGACGCCGTCCTTCCATTGATGAATCCAGTTTCTCGTATTCCGGTTTGCGGGTTGATTGCTCACTATAACGATACCGCATTACCAGAGGGGCCGGATCGCCTCGGTCTCTTGACCAGGACATTGCTCACCAAGCGGATCAAGATGCAGGGTTTCATCATCTTTGACGATTACGGTCATCGCTACGGAGAGTTTTTAACTCAGATGAGAACCTGGCTTAAAGAAGGGAAAATCAAGTTTTTGGAAGATATCGTCGATGGGCTCGAAAATGCTCCACAAGCTTTCATTGGCCTCCTTGATGGTAAGAATTTTGGTAAATTGGTCATTCGTGTCGCAAACGAATAGCACTTTAAAATTGTGAAACTGGTTGAATACCTAGGCAAGCCAGTAAACCAACTTTAGATGATATTGACCTACTCCGGAGGATGCCTCTTATCAGCAACAGTGATTGTAAAGTATAATGACTGAGAGCTATATTTACGTACTTATTCTCCATAACGAATGGCTTGGCTGATGCGAATATTTATTTGGTTAATGTTATACCTGTTTATCTTTAGTCACATTGCTTATTCTCAAATCCTTTCGCCAGATCTACAGTCAATCATGGAGGCAGCACCACCTGATCAGAAAATTGCTGTTATCATTGAATTATCCGATCGTCCGGATATCGAATCATTTAGGGACCTCGGAGAGTCTGGTAGAACAAAAAACAAAGCGGAAAGAAGGAGCCATCGCTACGCACTCATCAATTCGTTAAAAGAACAGTCGCACCAGTCTCAGGAGCAAATGAGACGGATTTTGTCGAATTTAGGGGATGAGGCTCGAAAATCTTTATGGATTAATAACAGTATCGCTGCGGAAATCACTAACGCAAATCTTCCCATCTTGGCAAACATGCCAGAAGTTGCAAATATAAGAACTGATGCATTCGTAACTATGCCAATTGCTGTTCCAGCTGCGAACAATGGTATTGAGGATAACCTGCAGCTTATCAATGTTCCGCAGCTCTGGGATATGGGTTTTGAAGGGCAGGACACGCTTGTTGCGATTATCGATTCGGGTGTTGATTATCTGCATCCGGACTTAAATTCCTCCTGGCGAGGTGGAAATAACAGCTGGTATAATCCTGTCGCTGAAAGCTGTGCTGCCAACCCGGCAGATTGCTCCAGTTGCGATCTTTCTAGTGACCTTCCATGCGATTTTCTTAATGATGATGGGGTTGCCCACGGAACCGGTGTTGCTGGAATCCTTGTTGGTAGCAATGCTGGTGGAACTGCTATCGGAGTCGCTCCCCAAGCAAAGTGGATCGCTGCAAAGGTTTTTAACCAAGATAATATTGCCGTTTCAAGTGATATTCTTCTCGCTTTTCAGTGGCTACTTGATCCTGATGGCGATCCGGCAACGGATGATGTTCCTGATGTGGTTAATAATTCCTGGGGATTCGACGCTATTGGTACTTGCGCTGATATCTTACGCCCTGCAGTACAGGCGCTCAAAGCTGCTGGTATTTTCGTTGTTTTTTCGGCTGGAAACGATGGTGAATTAGGTAGTTTTTCAGACAGTAGCCCTGCAAACTACCCAGAATCTTTAGCCATCGGTTCAGTCGGAACGCATTCGTCCTCAATAGAAGTATCAGATTTTAGCAGTCGCGGACCCTCCAGTTGCGATGGAGCTATCTACCCTGAGCTTGTTGCGCCCGGTTTTTTTGTCCGTACAACCGATATATCCGGCGGCTACATTTATTTGTCCGGAACCTCTTTTGCTACTCCGCATGTCGCGGGGGTTCTGGCATTGTTAAGGGGGGCTTTTCCGCAGGTCCTGTCAGCAGAAATTGAAAATGTCACTCTTGCAGCGGCGCAGGATCTTAGCAGTAGCGGACTGGACAATAATTCTGGATACGGATTGGTCAATGCTCTGGGGGCATATGATCAGTTGTCAGAGCAATCTGTTATACCAGTTTCGAATGCAGCACCTCCCGTGCCGACTTTGATTTCACCTACACAGGGGACAGTTGTTAATTCAACAGTGACCTTCAGCTGGCGTCAACGTCCTGATGAGGATGGGGATGAGATCACCAATAGCCTTTATATCTCCGATCAGGAAAGTTTTACCGGAACAACCCCTATCCACGTTTCTTTCACCAGCAGGACGCAGCATGTCTACTATGCTCAAGCTGGTGGGCTTTTACTGTTTTCAGTTTTTTTACTGTACCGCAAGAGAAAAAACTTTCTTATTGGATGTCTACTGATCGTTACGTCTCTGGCACTTATTGTCTCCTGTGGTGGCGGTGGCGGTGGAAGCTCTGAGAATAGTAGCGATGATCTGACTCTTCGCAGCTATACAGTACAACTGTCAGAAGAGACGACATACTATTGGAAAGTTATAGCTGAAGACGATTCAGGTGGGATAACACAAAGTCAGGTTGCTATGTTCTCGACGGAATAAAGTCGTAATGGATGAGATGTTATGTTTCCTTTCGCGTTTTTCTGAGCAACGTTGATCACTCGCTTTCGATTATGTTTGTAGCTGCAGCAAACAGCTGGTCGTCTCAATATTGACCCCTTCTAGCCCGGCACCTATCTGTTGAATCAATCTCAATGAATCAGCAGTCGCGAGTACCTTTTCATCGACAGAACTCATCGTCGGTATCAATACGTCATAACCTTTGAGACTTTCAATCAGGTAACCTCCAGATGCGGTAAAATCAATATCAGGATGGGCACGGCGCAGTTTAGTTAAAATTTCGCCCCAGGCCTTTTTCGGTGCAGCAAATAAAACTTTCATAAAAATGTTCTTCCTGAGGGTGGTAGAATAGTAAAAGTAATTCGTAATTTTTATAATGTGCTGATATAGCTTATAACCCACTTTAACTAAGATCTACCCTATAGAGAAAACAGAGAAATGGTATTTGGTTTTCCTAAAAAAAACTGTAAAATTATTCAGGCTGTACCTGCTTATTATGCAGGTAACGGTAGACCCTCTACAGCAACTGATTTGAGAGATAACTAATGTTTTTGAACTATCTAGCCTTATTGAAAGAAATCCGCTTTCCCGATCTGCTTGATATTGCCTTTACTTCCGCAATTATCTGGTTTCTGTTCTCAATTTTTCGTGCGCGTAAAACCTGGAAAATTGGTGCCGGACTTGTTGGTTACGGGTTACTTCTATTGTTAGCCCATGAGCTTGAATTTACCCTGACGGTCAAGATTCTACAGGGACTTTCTGCTTTAGTCATCTTGACAGTTGTGGTGATTTATCAGAATGAAATCCGGCGGGTTGTGGATGAGTTGTTTCATCTGGTTTTCAGTCGACGGACAAAATTTGTGCCGGGGCAGGGGAGTGTGCCGGAATTGCTGGTCAGGAGTCTTTATGAGTTATCAGACCGGCGCTGGGGTGCTTTAATTATTCTTTCCGGGCAGCTATCTTTGGACAATCTTATCACTGAAGGAACTCGACTTGATGGTGCCGTCAGCCGTCCGTTGCTGTTAAGTTTATTTGATCCCAATTCTCCCGGTCATGATGGTGCTGTGGTATTCCACGGTGACCGGATTGTTCGTTTTGGGAGCCGATTACCATTGACGGAGCATGATGATCAAGTGCAGGAGAGAGGGACCCGTCATGCCGCCGCCATTGGTCTGTCTGAAAAATCAGATGCACTGATTCTGGTTGTTTCTGAAGAAAGCGGCAATATCTCGGTAGCTAAGGAAGGGATTCTGGGGGCCGTCTCAGACAGTCAGGCGTTGCTTCAGGAAATAAACGATTTTAGCGAGGATATGGCTTCACGGGAGAGCGGTATAAAACGTTACCAATCCTACCTCAGAATGAGCCTGAGGCTGCTTTTATCAGTGATCATTACTGCCGTTGTCTGGCTGGTTCTGGTTCCCGGATCTGCAGTTGTTACCATGCCCTTTGATGTGCCGATCGAGGTACAGGATATTCCCGATGGGTATGATTTTGTCTCTGTGACTCCGGCCGAGGCAGTTGTCTATTTAACCGGTGAGAGGCGGGAGCTGTTCAAATTGAGATCGGATGATTTGCAGATAGCCCTTGATGGTACGCTGACCGCGCTGGGACGGCAGACTTATACCTTGAACAGCTCGCAGATAATGCTTCCAGGCAAGATTGAGATCGATACAATGAATCCAGCGTCAGTCAAGGTGCTGGTAAAAAAAGTGCCGTCGCGGAATTGAGCCAAGGATCTTTCTGGAACATTGCTCAGATTCTAAATTTGACGACGTTTGCTAATAAGCCCATGGTGGTCGCTGTTTTAATGGCTTGATTGATGGAGATTGCGCCGCGATGATGATAAACCATTTTTTGTACAGCGGGATAAATACGACTGTCACTTTATTCCCAATAAAGCTCAGGGTAGATATGAGATGAGTATTTCTGTACTTTTGGCCAAGTTGAATAAACTTTCACCAGCCCAGGCTTTGGTTTTCTATTATGCCGCCGCAATTTTTCTTGGATCCGTCCTTTTGTCTACGCCATGGGCTTCAACAGGTGAGCCCCTCTCTTTTCTTGACGCTCTTTTCACTGCTACTTCTGCGCAATGTGTCACCGGCTTAAGTGTTATCGATATCGGTACAGGTTTGAGCTTATTTGGTCAGAGCATATTGCTACTACTGATTCAGATTGGTGGTCTGGGTATCATGACCTTTTCCGTTTATCTATTCATTTATCTTCGGGTTGGTGTCAGTGTTCGCGGCCGCTGGCTTATCAATGAGACCTTGATGCATTCCCCGATTAGTTCCTGGCAGGATCTGATTAGAGATATTGTTGTCATGACACTGATTATTGAGATAGCGGGTGCAGTGTTTCTGGCCTTCACTTTTGTGCCGGAACTCGGGCTGTGGCAGGGTTTATACTCTGCGGTGTTCCATTCTATTTCAGCTTTTTGTAATGCCGGGTTTTCATTATTCCCCGATAGCTTGATCAGTTTTCGTCACAATGGTTTTGTCAATATTATCATTATGGCTCTGATCATTCTCGGTGGAATCGGTTTTCTGGTTATCCGTGAACTTGTTCAATTTGGTGCTGCAATGCATCATGATAAAACCAGAATAACGAGGATATCGCTGCATACCAAAATCGTTCTTGTCACCTCCATTTTCCTGATAATATTTGGTGCAGTTACGATTGGTTGGCTCGAATCCGATGGGGCACTCGCTGGTATGCCGATTGTCGAAGGTTTCTGGACTGCTCTGTTTCAATCGGTTTCGGCGCGTACGGCGGGATTTAATACCATTGATCTGAACGCCTTCAGCGTGCCGTCCTTATTCCTGATTGTTGCTTTGATGTTTGTCGGGGCTTCTCCGGGGTCCGCAGGTGGTGGAGTCAAGACCACCAGTCTTGCTCTGTTTTTTGCAGTTTTTTACAGTCGCCTCAAGGGAATCCCTCATACAAGCCTGTTCCGTCGCACAATTGCTGAAGAGGTCATTAATAAGGCTCTGGCGCTGGTGGTTCTGGCTATTATCCTCATTAGCGTTGCCCTTTTTTTTCTATTAATGGTTCAGGCTAACGAGTTGGCACATGAAAATCAGCGAGAATTCTTGAGTTATCTGTTCGAAACTTTCTCGGCTTTCGGCACTGTTGGACTGTCTATCGGTGCGACAGCAAAGCTTAATGCTCTGGGTAAAGGTATAATCATTCTGTTGATGTTTGTCGGTAGAGTGGGACTGTTGACGATGGCATTTGCTATTGCCGGTCGTGTGCGCAACCATGCACCACGCTATGCTGAAGAAAACATCATGATTGGTTAAACGAGGGAGATATCTTCTTATGAAAAAAAAGTTTTGTGTGATTGGTCTTGGTAATTTTGGTTATCATGTAGTTGAAGCACTCTACCTTGACCACCATGAAGTGATCGCCATTGATGTCGACAAAGATAGAGTCCAGGCCGTCAAAGATATCTGCTCCTACGCGATTCTAGGAGATGCTGCTAGCAAAGAGTTTTTAAGCGCGCAAGGGGTGCATGAGATGGATGCTGTTGTTATCTCGACGGGTGATCGCTCACACCTTTCGACACTGATCACGCTCTTCCTGAAGGAGTTAAAGGTGCCGCGCATCTTTGTTAAGGCCGCTGATGAGGATCATGGAAAAATTCTGGATCGGGTTGGGGCAACCGATATCATCTATCCAGAGAAGGATATGGCGAGGCGCATTGCCCACACAATATCGACCCCTAATGTTCTTGAGTTTATCCCCCTTACGGAGGAATATTCAATCACGGAGACTGCAGCTCCCCGAAAATTTATTGGCAAAACGCTGATTGAATTGGAACTGCGAAAAACTTTTCATGTGACAGTGATTGCCATTAAAGATGTTATCACTGATCAATTTATTTTGGCCCCACCACCGACCTACATGGTTAAAGATAGTGATGTGTTAATTCTGATTGGTAAAACGGAAGATGTCGATAGAACTCTGGTTAAGTAACACGATTTTTTAAGGAACAGGTATGAATAAAATTGAACTTTTCAGCTCTCGAGTATGTCCTTTTGCTCACCGGACCCGTTTGGCGCTGATGGAAAAGAATCTCCCTTTTACTCTGATCGAGATTGATTTGCGCAATAAACCGGACTGGTTCAAACAGGTTAATCCTTCTGGCTCCGTCCCAGCGTTGCGGCAGGGTGAGTTTTTGTTGAATGAATCTCTCGTTATTAATGAATATGTCAATGAGTGTTGTGCTGAACCACCTCTTCTTCCCGATACTGCGCAAAAACGAGCTGAAGCCAGACAGTGGATCAGTTTTGCTGGCTCTAATTTTGTCCCTGCGTTCTACCGCCTGCTTAAAGCTCAGGATGAAGAGAAACAGAGTAGTGCTGCTGCGGAAATGAACCGCGTGCTTGAGCTCCTGGATAATGAATTTCAACGGCGTAAAGGGGATGGCCCCTATTGGTTTGGTTGGCAAGTCGGTCTAGTGGATATTGCCTTCTATCCCTGGTTCGAGCGTTGGCCGTTACTTGAGCACCATCGGGGGCTTAAGATACCTGATCATTTTCACTCTTTGCTGCGTTGGATTGAAACGATGCAGGGACGGGATGCGGTTAAATTGGGCGGAGAGCCGGTTGATTATTACATCGGCCAATATGCAGCTTATACTGCCGGGATAAAATGAGAAGGACAGGGAAGTAAAGCCTTGGCTAAATTCTGAACGTCAATTTGGCTGCTTCATTCAGATGTGTTTCCAACTGGCAAGCTATTTATTTTTTTTTACGTTCTTGAATTTTGCAAGGACATACAGATTTATAAGGGGAAGAAGTATGAACAGAATTCTCCAGACCCAATCAAACGCTCTATCTGGGGCCCCAGTTTTGAAGAAGACAAAGGTCAGTAAGAAAATCATGAAAACATGAGACGATATGGCGATTATTCTCAATTGCACTGTTTCCTGGCAGGAAAAAATAAGTTGAATGAAGCGGATTCAAATAAAAAAGAAGGCTCATCAGAGTTGCGGAGGGGGGGTGCAAGTCTGAGAGCCTTCTTAATAGTGAGAGAACATCTGCCCCCTCAACATGTTTCAAATCATACTCTTACTCACAGTCTGTGTCAAACGCATTATAATGCGGTATGTAATTATTGGTTGAAAAATATTGTTTACAGCTATTTATCTGGAAAACTTTGATTCTTTTTGACCGGGCTACGTGATCCTAAGGACCTTGGCCCCACGAATTTTACGTTGTTTCAATTCAAGTAAGGCAATGTTCGCAGCAGTCAAAGGAAATTCTTCATAGGTAGGATGCAAGGGGATTTTTTCCGCCAGTTTGAGAAATTCAGAAACATCCTGACGAGTCACATTAGCCACACTCTTGATCTCTTTTTCAAGCCACAAGTGTTGCGGATAGTCGATGTTGGCGAGTAGATGACGATCGAAACTTTCTTTCCGGATGGCATTGATGACCAGACGGCCACCGGGCATCAGACAACGCATGGCGGCAATAATAGGCAACCAGGCCGGAGTGGTATCGATGATTGATTCAAGCAGTTCTGGAGGTTCACTATCCGTTCCCCCGGCCCAGTCAGCGCCGAGCTCAAGGGCAAACTGTTGTTCTTTTTCACTTCGTGCAAAGACATAAACCGGCAAGTCCGGATATTGTTTCCGCACCAATTTCAATACCAGATGGGCTGAAGCGCCGAAGCCGGTCAAACCTAGAGGTCCTCCCGAATCAAGTTTGGCAAGCTGTAGCGAGCGATAACCGATCGCCCCTGCACAGAGTAGTGGTGCCGCTTCGGCATCTTTGAAACAGTCGGGTATCGGATGAGCAAAGTCTGCTGGGACAACCATATATTCAGCATAACCACCATTGGCATCACGACCGGTCGCCCGGAATTGCGGGCAGAGATTTTCCAGCCCCTGGCGGCACCAGCGGCATTCTCCGCAGGCGGAATAGATCCAGGCAACTCCGACTCTCTCGCCAATCCGTTTTGGATCGATATGTTGACCCGTTTTGTCTATAAGACCGACGGCTTGATGGCCAAGAATCATCGGTAACCGGGAGGGGGGTGTGCGTCCTTCAATCTCATCCAGTTCGGTGTGACAGACGCCGCAGGTTGTCACCCTGATCCGGACCTCATCAGCAGCCGGTTCTGGAACCGGAATTTCCATCAGCCGCAATGGCTCCGGCTCAAACTGAAGGTCGCAAATTTTTTCCAACACCATGGCCTGCATCATTTTACTCATAGAAAGATTATATCATGAGATTTTGTGTTCAGTAGAGTTTTTTCCCTGATACTGGGTTCACATGGATTCTTCATGAAAAATGCTCATACTCCTCTGGTATAATATGGATAGATAGTCACCTGAATAAGCTTCAAACGCTGATCCATATCAATACATTTGATTCAGGTTTTCCTTCCATTGAGTACCCTGAGAATCCATTGTTTTTCTTTCTGTTAAGGATATTCGTATTGGATCAGATGTGATTTTTAAATAATAGACTGTCGGGGCGGATATGGGAGAAGATTATCATTTAGTGAGCTATTCTGAATCAGAAGAACGAGCAAACAGATTAACGCATGGTTTCGCAACACTACTGAGTTTGCTTGGTTCTATTATCCTGATTATCGCAGCCTCTCGTACTGACGATCCGTATCGTATTGTCAGCTGTGCTATTTACAGTAGCATCCTCTGTCTATTCTACTTCATCTCCACCCTCTACCATTCAGTGCGCGATCATCAGGTCCGTTATGTTTTTCGGATTCTTGATCATGCCGGGATCTACGTTGTGATAGCCGGTACCTATACTCCGATCACTCTGATTTCTTTACGTGCTGGGCATGGCTGGGCCCTTTTTGGAACGGTCTGGGGACTGGCCGTTGTCGGAGTTATCTTTAAATCATTCATGACCCACAAACTGGCCATTTTAGCGCCAGTGTTTTATATCGCCCTGGGATGGTTAATTGTGGTCGATGTAAAAGAGCTACTTGCCCTGATTCCTTTTGCAGGTGTCGTCTGGTTGATCGCCGGTGGGTTGAGTTATACCTTCGGAATAGTTTTCTATGCTCTCGAACGGATTCCTTTCAATCATGCTATCTGGCATCTTTTCGTCATTGCTGGCAGCCTCTGTCATTATCTGGCAATTCTTTGGTATGTGGTGCCACTGGCCTGATTTTTAAATATTGTCGCATTATTTGTATACTAGAATTCTGCTGCTATACTGAAGAAAATTACTCAATTGAAGACCTATAAAGCCCATTTATCAAAAAGGAGTAGAAGCCAATGAACATGACTGAAGTAAAAGCTGTCGCCAAAGATCGTGGTGTTAAACCAGGTAAGATGAAAAAAGAAGAACTTATCCGCAGTATTCAGAAAATTGAAGGGAATCCGCAATGCTTCAATACCAATTTCTCAAAGCAATGCGGGCAAGACGAGTGTATTTGGCGTGGCGATTGCCTATAGATTATTGACTCTAATCTGCGCTTGTCTGTAGATTATTGATGGGTGCAGGTTTGAATTCTAGGTTCAGAAAAAATTGCCTGAAAATTCACATCTTGAACGTTTTTCTGCCCGCCAAAAGACTTCAACCTTGCAGTGTAATAACCGTTTTAGTTACAGCTTCTCGACGGAACCTCTCTTTTTACAGAAAGGTCTG
>JAZBPC010000118.1:0-2505 GCA_036351455.1 Desulfuromusa sp. | reverse complement strand
CGGTCGAACAAACGCCATTGAGGCTAATATATATGTAATTTTTCTGATCGCCGTCAGTACACACCCGATCAAGGTAGTCTTTGATGAAGTATGTTTTCCCGCACCCCCAAGCCCCAGTGATCATCACCGCAAAATCGACATCATCCATCTTCAGATAGGCATCGAGATAGTCTTCCACATGTTGATTTTGTTTAGTGCTCATCTGAAATCCCTAAATTAAAACCTTTAATTACTCTTCTTCAGGGTCCTCTCCATATGCCTCCGCCCAACACTTTTCCAAGGCCTTGAAAATGATGGGCATCTCAGATTCGAACTGTTCCTGTGTGATTTGTGATGCCATCCACTTGGCTTTTTTCTTTTTATCAGTAAATCGACACTCCTCAGTCAACGTGGATGGGTAGTAATCCTCCAGCCCATTCACATCCAACACATGTAACTGACAATTCCTCTCCAGAAACCGATTGGCATTTTTAAATTCCTCAAACCGGGTTTGTTTATGCTCCCCGTTTGGTTGATCCAGCAGTATGACCAATTTCGTTTTGTAGATGGGACGCACCTTTAGCGGATCAAATACTAGGTTCACGGCATCCATGCTTTGTCTTTGGCGTTCGTCATCGCCATTAGCTGGCAAAACTTGAATCTGCGCCTTATCGGCATAGAATCGTTTGATTAAACCGGACAGGAACAACTCTTCGCTTGGTCCTTCCACGATCAGGAAATTGGCAGGGAGTAGCAGGTCTGCCGGATTGCCCCCTAGCAACTGATAAACAACGTGCTGGCGGCCTCCTTTTTCTACCTGCTCAACTGCTGTGCACTTATCTTCTTTATTCACCTCAAAGATTGTTTGCTGACCGTGTTCGTCCGCTATGAACACCGACGAATGCGTCGTAAGGAAAACCTGATCCACTCCGCCTGTAAGTTCCAGCAACGCTTGCTTCAGTTGACGTTGCCCAGTCGGATGCAAATGCAGCTCGGCCTCATCGATAAAGAAAATAAAACTGCGTCCAAGTGCCTCTTCCCGGCGAAAGTCGGCATGAGTTTTTATGATGGCCAGCATGAGAGCCCTTTGCATGCCATCGCCTTTTTCTTCGGCAGTGGTCTTAACGCCATCATCCAGCCGAGTTTTGTAGTTTTTCAACAACTCATCAAAGGCAGGCTCCTCAACATCGAAGTCCACCTCAGAACAATCTGGAAACTGTTGCGCCAAGTATTCCTGCACACTGTCACTGAGTTCTTTCAACTTCATCCGTACAGGTGAGTTAGCGGACTGGAAAAGCTTCTCAAAAGCAGCTTGAAAATCCTGGTAGTCTTGGTTTTGCTCAAGCACTTCTGTAACCACTCCGCTTAGCATCTGTCCGATAGGCGTGGTGCTTTTGTAAGAGGAGACATCCTTCAGATTCTTCGTTGCTTCAACAAACTCAAAGCGGGGGATGCAGTTGTTAAATGCGCTGTCAGCTCCACATGGTTGTTTTTTCCACTCATCCCTTTCAGGGTTATAAAGCTCCCGGCTCTTTACGTCCTTGGATGATCGCCGCACACTCATCGTGTCCGATTCGCCAATTACATTTCTGATCTTCGTCTGATTATCTTCTTTGGAAATATTCGTGATGCCCTCCTGCACATCGGAGAATTCAATTTCGACAACAACCTCATCATCATCGGTCGCATCAATATGTCGTATATCCGAGAGTACCCCCGAAGGCTTGTAGAACCACTGAACTGCTTCAAACAGGTTGGTCTTCCCATGGTTGTTTTGTCCAATCAACACATTGAACCCAGACGTGGTTATTTCCACATCCTTCAATGAGCGAAAATTCTGAATTTTAATTTTCGATATTCTCATGGGGCAACATTCTCCGTGCCTGGTCAGCGTCTATTAATCGTTTGGCTGCAACAGGGAATTGACTTCTTTAAAGACGACCTCGAATGCATCCAGAGTCTCCGCTGCAAAAAAGGCGGCTGAAACGCCCTCCTTTGCCAACCAATTCGCCGGACGATAATGGTTGAACCGAGGCATCCCAATCGCATCGTTGATCCTGCTGATAATGGGGAGAGGATCGTCAGATTGATCGGCAAGCGTCACCTTCTCGTATTCAGGAAATGCGGCCATGAAGATTTTCAAATATTCATCAGGCTGGAACAAATCCTCAATGTCTGCACGGCTGAAACCTTCTACAAATTCATGGGCAAACCGAACCTGCTTTTCCTTCACCAGTTTCTGCTGGATCATGTTTTCAAGCTTCTGACGGCCTTTCTGATCGGAAAAGCTATCCAGCAGGCAGGCAATGTTTAGCTCATTGCCTCTGAGCAGGGAAATGAACGTGGCAACCTTTTCAAGTCCTCCAGTTGGCACTATCGTTATATCGTCCGACAGTCCAGTTCGTCCTTCAGCTTCCAGGACGGAGGACATCACCTGCAAATAGACAAGGTCGGAAATACCTTCAACGAGCAGATTATTAGTCGATATAAATAGATTCTGGGCAATGTTGTAGCCAAGAGCAGCCT
>JAZBPC010000117.1:0-7789 GCA_036351455.1 Desulfuromusa sp. | reverse complement strand
TGGAAATCCATTTCCGTAACAATATGACCACAGGTGAAATTCATGAGACTGTTATCGAAACATCGTTGCGGTTGACCTCTATTGAGGAGCCCGACTGGCGGATTCTGGCAGCACGTTTGAAGCTGGTGGATTTTTATAAGCGGGTTCATATTGCGCGGGGAGTCCCCTACGAGTACCGTTATCCAAGTTATTGCCGGACGGTTAAGGATTTTGTTGCCAAGGGGATATATACTTCACGGCTACTGGAGAAATACTCTGAAAAGGAACTCCACAAGGCGGGGCAGTTTTTGCAGCAGGAGTATGATTACGACTATGATTTTGCCGGGATCAGTCTGCTGATCAAGCGCTACATGCTGGAATATGATAACCAGGTGATTGAAATGCCGCAGGAAGCACTGCTGACGATTGCACTTCTGATTGAGCAGCACCAACCGCATGACATTCGTCTGTTACGGGTGCGCGATACGTACAGTATGCTGGCCAAGCGTAAAATTTCTCTGGCGACGCCGATCCTGATAAACCTTCGCAAACCCAATGGCAACCTGTCGAGCTGTTTTATTACCGCATTCGATGATGACACCAACAGCATCTTTCACACTTTTGAACAAGTGGGTCAGATCAGTTCTGGTGGGGGTGGGGTGGGGGTCAGTATCAGTCGTATCCGTTCCCATGGCGCACGAATTCGCAACTCCCTTGGTCGTGCCGGCGGCGTGGTGCCGAATATCCGTGTCGTTAATGATATTGCCCTTTATTTCAATCAGGGTGGAAAACGGGCTGGAGCGGTCACCGTGGCACTGGACAGCTGGCATCTGGACATGGAAGATTTTCTGGAGTTGCAGACTGAAAATGGCGATCAGCGGCGCAAAGCCTACGATGTTTTTCCTCAGGTGGTGGTGACAGATCGCTTCATGCGGGCAGTTGAGAACAATGAAGATTGGTATCTGTTTGACCCTCATGAGATTCGCAGTAAGTATCAATATGAATTGGCAGACCTGTGGGGTGAAGAGTTTGAGAAAGCTTTGATTCACCTCTATGCGGAGGTCGAGAAAGGGCATATCGATCTCTATGAAAAGGTCAATGCCAAAGGCCTTTACAAACAGATCATGAAGGTGCAGATTGAGAGTGGGATGCCTTATGTCAGCTTTAAGGACACGATTAACCGTGCGAACCCAAACAAGCATCTTGGTATCATCCCCTGCACCAATCTTTGCGTGGAATCCTTTTCGGTGGTCAAGCCAACCAAAATTGGGCCGCAGCAATTTGAAAATGACAGCATCCACCGAGAAATAGAACCCGGGTTGGTCCATACCTGTAATCTTGTCTCGATTAATCTGGCCAACCTTGAGGATGACGAACTGCCGGGAATATGTGAGACTGCCGTTCGAATTCTGGATAATTGTATTGATATTACCGATGTTCCGGTCGCCGAAGGGCAGCGGCATAACGAGATGCTACGAACTGTCGGGGTTGGTCTGATGGGATTGGCCGATTATCTGGCGCGGCGTGATATCCCTTATGTTGGTGCGACAGATGCGGTGGAAAAATTAGCTGAGTCGTTTGCTTATCATTGCACCTCGGCAAGTTGCGCGTTGGCCGAAGAGCGGGGCGAGTATCCGCTGTTTGCAGGAAGCGATTGGTCACAAGGTTTGATTCTCAGCCGGGATCGCAGTTGGTTTGCAGAGAATGCAACTCTGGATTGGGAGCCATTGTTCGATCGGATTGCCAAGCATGGAATTCGCAACAGCCATATCACAGCGATTGCACCTAACACCAGCAGCTCTATCGTTCAGGGTTGCACGGCAAGTGTGCTGCCAATTTTTAGCAAATTTTACATTGATAACAACAGTAATGGCAGCGTCCCGATTGTCCCGCCATTTATTAAAGATAAACTCTGGCATTATCAGGAATCAAAACATATCAATCAGAAGATTGTGGTCGATCTGGTCTCACGGTTGCAGAAATATGTGGATACCGGGATTTCGATGGAATTACTTTTTAACCTGAATAACAATATTACCGCCAAGGATATTTATGAAACTCATATGGATGCCTGGAAAAAAGGTTGTAAAGCGATTTACTATACCCGCAGTATCCAGAAAAATAGCAATATCGCGTCGGCTAAGGATGAATGCATCTCCTGCGCCGGATAGTCTCTGGATTAAAAAGAGAATAATAGTAGGGAGGAAAAATCATGGAACCAAAAAGACTATTTAATCCGGAAGGGGACGATTCTCTGGAGAGTCGGCGGATTATTGGGGGCAATAGTACTAATATCTTCAACCTCAACAATGTCCGTTATCAGTGGGCAAATAAACTCTATCGGAACATGATGGCAAATTTCTGGATTCCGGAAAAAACCGATCTTTCCAGTGATATTGAACCCTATAAACACCTGACGGTCGAAGAACGTCAAGCTTACGATGGAATTTTATCGTTCCTGATTTTTCTCGATAGTATCCAGACCAATAATCTTTCAAATATCAACGATTATATCACTGCCCCAGAGGTCAACCTGTTGCTGGCGATTCAGCAATATCAGGAAGCAATTCATAGTCAAAGTTACCAATATGTTGTCGAATCAATCATTCCGGCAGATCGGCGGAACTCCATTTATGATAAATGGCGCAGTGACAAGGTTTTGTTTGAGCGTAATCAGTATATTGCACAAATTTATCAGGACTTTATCGACGATCCTTCGGAAAAAAAGTTTGCCAGGGTGATTATTGCCAACTACCTGCTTGAGGGGCTCTATTTTTATAATGGCTTTAACTTTTTCTACAACCTGGCCAGCCGTAATCTGATGCTCGGAACTTCGGAAATTATCCGCTACATCAATCGGGATGAATTGACCCATTGTGTCCTGTTTGAGTTGATTGTCCGGGAAATCCGCGAACTGGATGCCAATTATTTTCCTCATGACGAAGTCGAAGAGATGTTCCGTTTAGCTGTCGACCAGGAAATATCATGGACCAGTCACATTATTGGTGATGGAATTCTTGGGGTCAGCGAAGAAACCACAGAAATGTATACCAAATGGCTGGCAAATGAGCGCTGGGCCAAGTTAGGTTTCGACGGAAAATTATACGAAGGATTTGATAAAAATCCCTATAAGCACCTGGAAAAACTTGCTGATACCGAAGGGGAAGGGGATGTAAAAAGTAATTTCTTTGAATCTACAGTGTCGGCTTACAATCAATCATCGGTGTTGGATGGCTGGGATGATTTTTGAATGAAATAGTGCTGTGGCTGATAAATATATAGGGAATCGACACTTCATCAGGGTTTGCCGGGATTGTTATAATAATACCAAAATATCAACCCCGGCCCCTTTTAAGCTATGCTCTTCCTTGATTTTTCTTGATCCTTTGTCTCATTCTAATAAAAGATCACTTTATTTTTAGAAGGCCAATGATGATACAAATGGCACCACCCACCATGCCACCCCAAGCCTTCATCGGCACATCACCGCTGATCGCTCTGGTAATTTGAGAGCCAGCCGAGTTGTAGATGTTATAACCCCAAACGGCTAAGGCGACACCAATAACCAACAGGGCAATTCCGATATATTTGTTTTTCATCTTCAGGCCAACTCCTTTGTTTATAAAATTAATTCGTTTTCATGGCAGCTTCACCCGCTTTGCTTTTTGTACTGTAGCACATGGTTGTGCTTGGTCTTTGTTCCTTTTCCTGAACAGTGGGCTATTTAAACGTTTTCATCTTCGGCAAGAATTTCCAGGTCTTCCAGTTCTATTTCGATGGCTTTGGTGCTGATGGCGATCTCAAGGAGTGAACAAAGAAGAGATAGAACCAGTAGCAAGAGGCTGGTGACAAAAATCCATTCTGCCGGCATGGTGAGCTTGAGGAATATTAGCAGCATTGACAGGGCGCAGAGCACAAAACTTAAGACTCCCATCCCTTGCATCGCCTTGATCAAATTCAGTCGGGTGCGCAGATTACTGATCTGCCGAATGACCATATCCGTTTTTGTCTGGCGTTGGCTATGGAGTTGCCTGATCAGTTGGGCCAGAACCAAAAAACGGTTGGTGTAAGCCAGCAACAGAAGTGAAATGGCAGGGAAAAGTAATGCCGGAGTGGTTAAGTCCATGCTTATGTCCGTTTCGGATTGCATAAAACCGGGGCGGATCTTTATTGTGATCCGCCCCGGTTTTTTATCTTCTTAATCTGTCAATTTAACGATCTAAGCGGATATCGACCATGAGATCATCGGCCACAGATGAAAGTTTTTCTTCCAGTTGATCGAAGGGTAATTCTTCGGGAACCTGGACGTGAATCGTCATGCTATAGATTGTTGCCCCGCTCTGCGGAGAGGACTCGGCTGTTGATTCCAACTGAACGATGTTGAGCTTCTGATCGGCGAGGAACTGGCTGGTTTTGTAAACGATGCCGGCTTGATCCAATCCTTCAATCTGCAGGGTACAGGTTTTGTAACTTTTCTTTTCTTTTGTCTGAGCTGGTCGCAGCGGGCGCACGAATGCAGAAATGCCTTTATCCATTTCCAGTC
This sequence comes from Desulfuromusa sp., assembly GCA_036351455.1. Classification (GTDB taxonomy): domain Bacteria; phylum Desulfobacterota; class Desulfuromonadia; order Desulfuromonadales; family Geopsychrobacteraceae; genus Desulfuromusa. Next base: position 3,267 of record JAZBPC010000117.1, on the reverse strand, counting down.
GACGACATTCTTTGGTGAGCAGTTCCTCAAGGTTGCTTGCCTGGCTTGAAAACAGCAGGCTGAGGGTGAATTCATCTGCAAGCATTGACATGGTGGTATCTTCGAGGTTGCAGTCATTTTCATAAAGTAATCGCGTGACATCTGCAACGATGCCAGCACGGTCCTTGCCAAATGCGGTCATGATATAGCGGTCAGCCATGATTTATCCTCCTATTGTTAGTGAATGCCGGGACATTTAACCACAGATGACGAAAAAGGCAAAGTCAGTGAAGCTCTCCTCTGTCAAGAGGAGAGCTTGATGGGGGGGATTACATCATCTCATCAGCTTTTGATAATCGATTCGACTTCGAGACCAACCTCGACTTCATCACCAACAACCAGCCCCCCTGTTTCAGTCACTTTGTTCCAGTTGAGACCAAAATCCTTGCGATTAAGGGTTCCGGTTGCCTCAAAGCCCGCGCGAAGTTTTCCGTCAGGGCCGGCAATTGTCCCAAGAAAACTTCCTTGCAGAATAATTTCTCTGGTGACACCTTTTATTGTGATATCTCCAACCATAATGATATTGTCTCCGCTCCCTGTGATACTTTTGCTTTTAAAATGCATTTGTGGATAGTTGATCGCATCAAAGAAATCTGCACTGCGCAGGTGCTGGTCACGTTTTTCAATGCGGGTGTCAATCGATGCTGTTTGAATAGTTGCTTCAGCCGAAATCAAGGTTTTTGTTTTTGGATCGGCTTCAATCAATCCCGTAAAATCGTTGAAATTACCACGCACTTTAAAGACAACCAGATGCTGTACCGAAAAGTGAATTTGCGTGTGAGCCGTGTCGACCTGAAATTTTTCTGCAAAAGAGGTCGAAGAGATGAACAGGCTAACAACTAACAGTAACATTATTTTTTTTATCATAGAGACTCTCCTTTGAAAGAGTGATCATATATTACCTTTTCGGTAGTATATCATATTGCTAACCTTTAGAAATCCGGGCAGCACAAATAAACGTGAACAAGCCCTCTTTATCGATGATAAACCGTTGAGATTGTATATTGTTAGGGTGTAACTGAAGATGAATTTTAATCGTAATGCCTCATCAGTCGAGGCTGTAGCTTAAAGGAGTGAACATTCACATGAAGATCTGGATTGACGCTGACGCTTGTCCAAAACCGATAAAGGAACTCCTCTATCGGGCAGCCGAGCGCAAGAAGATAATTTTAACATTGGTTGCAAATCGCTCGTTGGGGCACCCTGCTTCACCCTGGATCCGATCCATTCAGGTCGGAGCCGGAGCTGATGTTGCTGATCAGGAAATTATCCGTTTATTGGAAGCGGGAGATCTGGTTGTGACCGCAGATATTCCTCTTGCTGCGGAGACCATCAGTCAAGGGGGACATGCGTTGGATCCTCGCGGTATTTTTTTCAGTGAGGACAATATTCGTGAGCGACTCTCAGTGCGTAATTTTATGGATGACCTGCGCAGTAGCGGTGTTGAAACCGGAGGGCCTGCTGCTTACGGTCCTAAAGATAAACAGAAGTTTGCAAATGAATTGGATCGTTTTCTGGCACGGAATCGATAGCTATGGCTTCTATCGAAGGCCTAAAACCGCGAATATTTTCCCCAGGGCTCTGTTGATGGGGTGGTTTCTTTTGAGGCTTTTTAAAACGGCAGGTTTTCGCAAGCCCAGCTTTTTGAGTTCCTCAATAATTGAGGGGTTTGGGCTCGCCCTGAGCCCCTCACGGAATGTTTTAATCGCTTTTCCTTTGTCTCCCGACATCAACAAAATTCGGCCGAGAATCAAATAGTGAAGTGAATTGTTGGGTTCACGCTTGATGGATTCACGGCAGATTTTTGCCGCAGAATGCATTCGCCCCTGCCCTTTGGCTAAACAGTAGGCCAGGTAGGTTTGCAGTTCGGGCGTCTTTCGATGTTCAGAAACTTGCCCAAGAAAAACTTGTGCGGAGTGGATGTAGCCTTTTTCAGCGGCCTCAATTCCTTTTTGCAGCAAGTCATCAAGCTGGTCTGGACTCATAAAAAATCCCCTCTTTAAGATATTCTTCGTACTTTTCATTTAAGGAAAGATAATTCATCATTATAACCTATTTTCGGCTCAGAAGATCTGGATATTTTGAATGTGGTGTGAATTGATTGACGACATGCGAGACACGGAAATAAAAAAGCCCCGGATTTGTCCAGGGCTTCTTTATGTCTCTACCTTTGCTAAGTTTGAAACATGTGTGTTTTTCTGAAATTCATTTTATTCTTTAATTCCTGATGTTCCGAATATGTGCGAATAATCCTTCACTTGGAGAAGTGCATATTCCAGAACAACATTCATCGAGGTATAAATATGCTGTCGGACTTCCTAATACCAAACAAGATCATAATTGAATCGTCTTCAGCGTCGATATCGACGGCGATGAAAGCATCTGAGAGAAAATGGGCTGTCAAATTAACATCCAGCCCTGGGGGGGCGTACTGTTCCACTTGTCATTCATCTAAAAATTTAAGTTGTTTGGATAATCTAACAATAAATTTGTGTCAACTTATATTCAGTTTATGCGTTGTAAGGTGCTGAGAGTGACAGAAAAATATTCAACCAAGGAGATTGTAAAATGAGAAGAAAATTGATGGTTATTGCGGCAATATTTATGGTCTGTGCAATGGCAAGCCCGGTTATGGCGGGTAAAGGTAAGGGTGATTTGAGTCGCTCAAAATATAATGGCAGTATGAACAGTGGAACCGGAACAATGTCGCAGAGTCAGGTCCGGCAGCAAAATCAATACCGTTATCAGAAGAGCCAACCTTCTGTCTCCTCTGATCAATCGCGCAGTCAATTGCGAACACGCGACCAATTAACACACACGTCTGTTAGTCCGTCGCTACAGCCTGTAGAAAATATTGACCAGTAAGGTGTGCCTCTGCACAGTTAAATGTTGTGAGATCAGGATTCAAGAATTACGGAACGCCACGTTTATTTTCATCAAAGAGGCGGATATTTTATTAAACACGAATGGGTTGTTGTGGCAGACATCCTTGAAGAGAAACAGAGACTTTCTGTGGCAGGTGAGTCGATGTTAACGGTTTGAAATCCTCCTAAAACATGGACCCGCAGTTCTCCACCTCCGGAGCTGCGGGTTTTTTTTAGATTTAGCACGAGATCTCTCTAGCAAGGGCTTATCGAAATCCGGCTTATACTTGAAGGAATTTTTTATCGGTCCTGAAGTATCTTCAACGCTGGGAAGTTAAAACAAAAATCGAACGTGCACTTCAGA
>JAZBPC010000116.1:0-2781 GCA_036351455.1 Desulfuromusa sp. | reverse complement strand
TACTTCGCCTCCATGTTTAGCCGGGTCAAACCTGGTAAGGCGTTGTTCCAGGGTCAAAGCAGCATCCTCAATGGGCCGAATAACGATAGTCCCGTCTTCCACCGAAATGCGGACACGCTGATCGACATGTAAATGCGCAGCCTTTGCCACTGCTACAGGCGGTTGTTTCCCCACTGTTTGATATTCAGTATCGCTTCGGTCATGTTAATCACCCGTTCTTCCCTCCCCTCCCCTCTAAACCCAGTTTTCCAGGCGTAGGTTGTCAATTCTATCGAATTCTTTGGTGTTGTTGGTCACTAAGGTCATGTCTCGTGATCTGGCCAGCCCAGCGATAAGGAGGTCATAGGGGCCGATAGGCGTGCCTTTTTTTTCAAGACTGGCCCGAATGGCTGCGGCATCGGTAGCAGCAGGCTGGTCCATATCAAGGATGGTAAGCGGAAGGAGAAATCTTTCAAGGGCATCCTGTGTGCGCTCTATGTGTTGGCTTTTTTGTACTTCATACTCAAGCTCGAAGAACGTGATTGTGGAGATGGCAACATCCTGCGGCGGATGTTGCCTGAATTGTTCAAGGACTTCCGGTGGTCGTTTCTTGATAAGATACATACAGATGTTGGTGTCGAGCAAATAGTGTATCAAAAGGATTCTCTTTTTTGCATATCCGGCTGCTCTCGTCCGTTTTCCATGAAGTCCTCGGGAAAATCGGCGAGAGAGTCAAATAAAGAATTCCAGGTTGTTTCCAGCGGTTCCAGAATGACCCGGTTGCCTTGTTGAGATATCTTCACCATATTACCAGGCATTCTGAATTTTTTGGGGAGCCTTACAGCCTGTGATTTCCCATTTTGAAAAAGTTTAGCAGTTTCCATATTGTGGCCTCCTGTTAGTATATATTTTAAATATATACTTTGTCGTCGTGTTTCTCGCACCCCTCGCTGCGCCCATTTTGTGGTGATGCCGGGACCGAAGAGCAAGACTGTCGGGATGCCAAACTCCAGTCCATACTATTGTACTTGACGACGCAATATGACCACTATACTATAGTCACATGGTGCATATACTGTCATCAAGGTAAGGAGAAATCATGGAAAATATCGTATCGAAGTCATGTTTCAAACCCAAGGCCCTCGAGTTTTTCCGCCAAGTACAAGAGACGGGTCAGGAGTTAATAATCACAGACCGCGCTAAGCCGGTACTTAAAATAATTCCATTTCATAAACAACCCCAGTCAGTTCTGGAAGAATTGCGCAATTCAGTTCGTCGCTATGATGACCCGCTAGCACCCGTCGGTCAAGATGATTGGGACGTCCTGAAGTGATTGTGTTAGACACTCATATATGGCTTTGGTGGATAAGTAACCCTGAAAATCTTTCAACGAATGCGACCAAGGCCATATCAAGAGCAGTTGATGAAAATGGTATCGTTATTTCAAGTATATCGACATGGGAGATAGCACTTTTAGTTGATAAGGGGCGCCTGGAACTTACAATTGATGTTCGAGATTGGGTTCGTAAAACTGAAGGTTTGCCTTTTGTTCGTTTTGTACCAGTGGATAATACCATTAGCTTGCGATCTGTAACTTTGCCAGGCCACTTCCATCCTGATCCAGCAGACAGGATTATCACAGCCACGGCAATGACTATGGGTTTACCTCTTGTTACCCGCGATAATAAGATTATCGATTACCCGCATGTCCAGACTATCTGGGAAGATAGTAATCAATAAAAAGATCAAATGAAGTTTTTTAAGCTTGAAACACTGGATGGCAAACTGCATTTCCCAAGCGCAAGACCATCAGCGATAAACATCACGACGATGACCGATTCGAATAACCAGCACAAGGAAAAAAAGACGCAGGAGCGTCACAGTCAGTTCCCACGCCGGAGCATGGGAACCAGAGGTAATTCGGTGGCTACAACCTCGGCGACCGCACCAGCACTTGTTCCCATGCTCCTGCGTGGGAACACAATCTTGACGCTCCAGCGTCTGAAACTGCAGGCAGCGTGCTTAAGCCGAACGTGCTTTTACCTTTGGGGCAGGATGTCGAGGCATATTATGCCAGACACAGGGTTGCTTTGGAGCTCGCTGGAACTCCCATCGGGAGTAATGATTTACTGATTGCATCCCAGGCAAGCGCCTTGGGCCTTACGATCATCACGGGGAATGTTAAAGAATTTTCCCGCATTCCTGATTTGGCCGTTGAGAACTGGCTAACGTCAGGATGAAATAGAGCGTAAAGCCCAATTGTCAAGCGTGACCCCGCATCCTATTCTTCCGGCTGTTCCGAATGGATCTCCTGGAGAACTTTTTTGAAGCTGTCAATGTCCTTGCTTTGAGCAGCTGATCGAAGCAGCTTTTTCAAAAGAATCCTGTTGTTCAAGGCTTGTACCTTTTCATAAACATCTTCCGGCACGTCTCTGCTGAATCTTGCATCAAGGGCTTCCAGAACCATTTCTCTTGCATCTGTTAGCATACCCTGCTGCAAGCCCTGCATCATGCCCTGCTGCATGCCCTTCTCCTTACCAATCCTTTCCGCACTCATTATATATGGCATTTTCTTTTCCTCCTCATACTTGATCAGGTCTTCAGTGAACCTTTTTGTTAAATCTTCAGGCAGCATCATGAGCCAGTCAATCAGTCTGTAGATGTTCAAGATGTCCTGCTTTATTAATCTGGGGACACAATAAAATTAACGATGCGCATCGATTGTTAATCTAAGGGCACAATGCGTTAATTTTTATTGTGTCCCCAGATTAATAATATCGTGTTTGAGCATCTTTTTTTGTG